>NZ_JBSGBK010000002.1:0-222919 GCF_053601215.1 Amycolatopsis sp. NPDC004772 | reverse complement strand
CCTCTCCATACACCCTCGTTCCCCCCACGACGCTCTTCCGTTCTCCGGGGACCCGGCCGCGGCGGCGTCCGGGGCGTTGGGCGTGCCGATCGGCACCTGGCTGTCGGGCAGCTGGGCCACCCCGCCGCGGTAGGCGGTGGCCCACGCCAGCACCGTGTCCACATAGGACGAAGAGTTGTTGTAGCGGCGCACGGCGATGCGCTGCCCGGCGTCCGTCGAAAGGTCGAGACCGCCCGAGCACAGGTAGCGCGCGGTGGCCAGCGTCTCGTCGTAGATGTTGTTGGGGTTCGACACGCCGTCGCCGTTGCCGTCGGAGGCGTACCCGCGCCAGGTCGACGGGATGAACTGCGTCGGGCCGACCGCGCGGTCCCACACCGTGTCGCCGTCGTACTTGCCGCCGTCGGTGTCCCGGATTGCGGCGAACGCGCCGGCGCCGTTGAGCACCGGGCCCAGGATCGGCTCCAGGGTGTCGCCGTTGGCGTTGACGTACCCGCCGCGGGCGTGGTTGGACTCGATCCGGCCGATGCTGGCGATCAGCGCCCAGTCCAGGTGGCAGTCCGGCTGCTCCTTGGCCAGGATGTCCGCCGCGTTCTTGTACGCCTTGAGCATGCTGCCCGGGATGCCGAGCGACCCGGAGATGCCCGCGGAGCCGGCTCGCCCGCCCGGCACGACCAGCGGCTCGGGCAGTGGCGGCTGGGGGAGGCTGCCGTCGACCGCGATCGGCGGCATGACGATGTTCGGCTGCTGCGGCGGCGCGGCGACGGCCTGGTCGGGCTGGCTGTCCCCGGCGTTGGCCACGACGACCGGTGCGGGCAGGCCCGTGGTCAGCGTCGGCAGCACGACGAGCGCCCCGCCCGCGAGCGCGGCGGCGGTCCTGCGGACCGAACGCGCGTTCCTGCGACGTGGCCGGTGCTTGGGCATGCTCGTCCCCGCTTCCCTCGATCTGTCGCTGATCGCCTCACCCGATCGGCCTCACCCACCGGTACTGACCGGTAGGAGCAAGCTATCCGATGGAACCAAACTTTGGCGAATGGCACAGCCGAATCTGCCCGTGAGCGAGAAGTTCGTCTGGATGGCACAAAACCTTCGTAGGAAATCTGTCAGATTCACCAGGACTTAACCGGGTGCCGCGGACAGTTTGTCCGACAGGACACCGGGCACGGTGAGCCCGCGGTGCGTCACGTCCGAGCGGAACCGCCGGACGAGCGAATCCGACGGCGTCGCGGTGAACGTCACGACGTCCCGGTGCAGCGGGGGCTTGAGCCGCCGCAGCGCGCCCGGGAAGGTCCGGGTGAGCGCGGTGGTCGGGACCAGTGCCACGCCGAGTCCCGCCGCGGCGAGCTGGGCCGCCGTCGCCGCCTGCTTGGTCCGCATCACCGCCTCCAGTACCGTGCCGCGCCGGGCTGCTTCCTGGTCGAGCCATTCGCCGAGGCCATTGTCGCGGTGGTAGTGCACCACCGGAATGCCCGCGAGGGCGGTCATGGGGACATTCGCGCGGGTGCCGAGCGGGTGGTCCGCGGCCAGCGCCACGACGATCTCCTCGCGCCCCACCACCTCGGTGGCCCCGGTCCAGCGGCTCGGCCGCGGCCCGACCGCGACGTCCGCTTCGCCCGTCTCCAGGGCTTCGACCAGCGCGTCTGCGCTCGTGGTCTCGGTCAGCGTGATCAGCACTTCCGGCCGGTGCCGGTGCCAGGCCCGCAGCACGGGCGCGAGCAGACCGGCGGTCATGGTCTCCGCGCACGCGATCCGCAGCGTGCCTTCGCCGCCGCCGGCCACCGCGTGTCCGGTCCGGACCACCCGTTCGGCTGCGGCCAGCGCCGCCCGCGCGTCGGCGAGGACGGCCCGCCCCGCGGCGGTCGGCCGGACCCCGCGCGGCAGCCGTTCCAGCACCGATGTCCCCAATTCGCGTTCCAACGCACCGATCTGATGCGACAGCGCGGGCTGCGACAGGTGCAGCCGCGCGGCCGCCTCGGTGATCGAGCCCGCGTCGAGGACCGCAACCAGGCATTCCAGCGCGCGCAGCGTAGGCATTCGCGAATTCTATCGCAGCCATCGAAAACCTTCGTATCGCGACGGGATTGTTCCGGCGACGCCGCGCGCTGAACGCCGTGTGCGAGACGAAAGGAGCACGGAAATGTCGTTCGAAGGAAAGCGCCTGGTCATCGTGGGTGGCGGTGCGGGTATCGCCCGGCAGATCGCCGCGGACGCGTCCGCGGCGGGCGCGGAAGTGATCCGGGCCGGCCGGAATCCGGCGGCATTGGCGGAAGGGGGAGTGCGGACCGCGTTCGCGGATCTCGGTGAAGAATCGTCGTTGAAAGCGCTTGCCGACGAAGTGGGCGAAGTGGACTTCGTGGTTTCGCTCGCCGCGGCGCCCGCCAACGGGCCGGTCACGACGCTGGAGCGGGCCGCGGTGCTGCGGGCCTTCGACGCCAAAGTGGCCGGTCCGCTGATGCTGGCGAAGCACTTCGCGCCCCGGTTCCGGGACGGCGGTGCCATGGTGCTGTTCTCCGGCGTCGCCGCGTGGCGCCCGGCACCGGAACGGACGGTCATGGCGACGACGAACGGCGCGGTCGCGTTCCTCGCCGAAGCGCTGGCCGTGGAGCTGGCGCCGATCCGGGTCAACGCGATCTCCCCGGGCATCGTCGATTCGGGAGCGTGGGACCGGCTCGGCGAGGAGAAGGCGGAGTTCTTCCGCCGAACCGCGGAAGCGATCCCGGCCGGCCGGGTGGGCCGGCCCGCGGACGTTTCGGCGGCCACGCTCCTGTTGCTGGCGAACCCGTTCGTCACTGGCTCGGTGCTGCATGTGGACGGTGGCGGCCGGCTCGGGTGATCGAGCCTTTACACGGACTTGAAGCGTTCCTATGATCGGCCGTCCGGACTGTTGCCGCCCGTCCGGACGGCCCCAGGTGGAGGGTTTGATGGCACGTAGGGCTCCGCGCCGAGAGCAGGTCACCGTCGCCGAGCTGCTGGTCCGGTCCGACGCACCGCGCGACCGCTACCGCGACGAAGACACCCTCGTGCTCCCGCGAGCGCGCCACCGCGAAAAGCCGCAGGTTCTGCGCTCGGTGACGCGCTTGCGGATGTTGTCGGTCGTCGCGGGCGCGCTGGCGCTGACCGGCGGGGTCAGCGCGGCGGTGTCGATGCCTCCCGCCCGCGACACGGCCGCGGCCTGGCCTCCGGCCGGCTTGGAACCCCCGGCGGTGGCACTGGTCCCCTTGCCGGCGGATGTCGTCGTGCCGCCGGCCAAGCACGCGGCCCCGCAGCCTCCGGATTCCGCAGTCCCACCCGCGGAACCGGCCGGAATCGCTCCGGTGATCGCCGATCCGGAATCGAATTCCGTCAACCCGGTGGTGCACCGCGGAACGCTGGCCCGGGTCGTGAAGATCGTCGACAAGGTGAAGGAACCGGCGAAAGCGAAACCGAAGCCGCCGGAGAAGGCGGCGCCGGTCCGCCACGAGATCCCGGACATTCCTCTGTGGTCGCGCGGCCGCCCGAAGGGGCCGGACTGGCCGTCGATGTCGGCGGGCCGCCGCCCGGCGGGCCTGCCGTTCGGCGGCCACCACGGATGCGGAGGCGGCGGCCGGCACCGCCGGTGAGTGTCAGCCGAGCGGGATCTGGTACTGCATGAAGCCTTTGTCGAGCGCGACCTGGTCGTAGAGCCGCCGCGCGGTGGTGTTCGACGTCTGGGTGTGCCAGTAGACGCGCACACAGCCCTGCGCCCGCGCCCACTCGGCGACGGCTTCGATGAGCGCCCGCCCGGCCCCGCGCCCGCGGACGGCGGGATCGGTGAAGAGGTCCTGCAGGTAGCAGACGTCGGCGGAGGTGGTGCTGACGTGCGTGAAGAAGTGGACGATGCCGACGAGCCGGCCGTCGGCCCGCGCGCCGAGGGCGTGCATCCGTTCCCCGCTCGCGAACTCGCGCCACGCCCGGTCCACGAGGTCCGGAGCGAGTGTCCGGCCGTAGAACGTGTTGTAGCCGGCGAACAGGTTTTCCCAGGCCGCGCGGTCGGTTTCGGTGAGGCCCCCAATGGTGATCATGGTTCGAGGCTAATGCCCGGGGGACACGCATCGGACACAACTCACGAGTAAGGTGACGAACCCGAATCGAATTCATAGAATCGCGGAGCCCGGTCGGCGAAAGCAGCGGAGGTTCCTGATGGCGCGCACGGCGCACCGTGCCAGTGGCAGGCCCGTGACGGTGAGCGAGCTGATGCTGCGGCCGGATGTCCGCGGCCGCCGCCGCCCGGAGGACCTGGAAGTGCTGGAACTCGCCTACCGCATGCGCCGCCGGATCGGCCCGGAGGCCGCGGCGCGGGTCCCGTCGCCGGGAGCTCGCGCGCTCGCGGTCGTGACCGGTCTCTGGCGACGCCGGCCGCGGTAGGCCCGCTTCAGAAGCCGATCGTCGACGGCGGCCGGGCGATCATCGCCGTCGCCGTGCCCGGTTCGACCGCCGGGCAGTGCGTGCCCCGGGCCGGGAGCTTGCCGGTGATCAGGTAGTCGTCGGTCGCCTTGGTCACGCACGAGCTGTTCTTGAAGTACGCGCCGTGGCCCCAGCCGTCGTAGGTGAGCAGGGTGTTGCCCGTCTGGCGGGCCACCGCCTGCGACCACGCGTACGGCGTCGCCGGGTCGTGCCGGCTGCTCAGCACCAGCAACGGCGGTGCGCCGTGCACCTGCAGCGGGTGCTGCGGGTTGCTGGTCCGGTTCGGCCAGCCGATGCAGGCGGTGACCGACGTCCAGCCCAGGGAGTTGAGCCTGACGTCCGGGGCGAATGCGGCCGACACCCGGCGGTAGGTCTCGAGTTCCGCGAAGTCGTGCACCGGCATGCGCCAGTCGTCGCAGAACACGCTCTGGAAGACGTAGTTGATCGGGATGTCGTCGCTCAGCTTCGCCGACGCCGCCGGCGGTGTGCCGTCCGCGAGCGATTTCAGGATCGTGGCAAGCCTATCCCAGCTGGGGCCGTAGAAGTTGCCCTGGAAGATCGACGCGAGGTCGAGCGGCTGGAGCACCTCTTCGCTGCGCGGGTCCTTCAATTCCCCGCGGGCGGCCTTGTCCTGGAGGTCGCGAGTCAGCTCGGAGACGTCCCGGCCGTGCAGCGCGCAACTCGGCGTCCGGCCGCACCAGGCCACGAACTCGCCGAATTCCGCTTGCACCGAACGGGTTTCGCTGAGCAGGAACTCGGCCGCGGTGAACTGTGAGTGGTCCATGTTGCTGTCCAGCACGAGCGCGCGGACCTTGTCCGGGAACAGTTCCGCGTACTGCTGGCCCATCAGCGTCCCGTAGGAAACGCCGTAGTACGTCAGTTTCGGCTCGCCGAGCGCGACGCGGATGGCCTCCATGTCCCGCGCGACGCTCTTCGTGTCGCCGAACTGCCCCAGCGGCCCGGAAATGCGGTTGCAGCTTTCGCCGAGCTTGCGGTTGTACGCCGCGAGCTGCTCGAACTCGGCCTGGTTGCGCGGCATGCGCGGGTGGTCGGCGATCAGCTCCTCGAGCCCGCACGAGATCCGCGTGCTGGCGCCGACACCGCGCGGGTCGAAGCCCACGGTGTCGAACCGCCGGGTGACCTCGGGCGAGAGCGACCAGCCGTTCTTGACCTCCTCGGTGCCCGACCCGCCGGGACCGCCCGGGTCCATCAGGACCGAGCCGATCCGGGCCTGCGGGTCCGTCGCCTTGCGGCGGGCGAGCGCGACGGACGTCATGCCCCGCTCCGGGTGCGCCCAGTCCACCGGCACGGTCACCGTGCCGCAGTCGACCTCGGGCGCGTCGGCGCACGGCCGCCAGTCGACGGATTCCGCCGCCGAAGCCGGTGGGGCCAGCAGCACGCTTCCCAGGATCGTCGTCACGGCCACGGCCGTCATCAGCCGCTTGCCCACCCTCGCCATCGTCAGTCCTCCCCTACCGACAGTGCATGACCGACTCCAGCAAATCACCGATCCGGGGATCCCGCCAGCTTCCCAGGTGGATCACGCCTTCGCGTCCACTGTGGACGAATGCTCGGCGCGCCGGACCCAGGCCGCGGCCAGCGTTCCCAGCGCGCACAGGGCCCCCAGCACGCCGAACGCCCAGCCGAACCCGGTCGCCGGGCCGGCGGCCAGGCCCTGGGACAGCACGATCACGCACAGCGCGCCGCCGAGCGCGCCGCCCACGCGCAGCACGATGTTCACCAGCGCGGTGGCGTGGCCGAGTTCGGCGGCGCCGACCGACGCGTACGCCGCCGTCGACGCGGGCATGATCGACAGCCCGAGCCCGGCACCGCGGACCAGGAGCACGGCCTGGACCAGCCACATCGGCGTGTCCGGGCCGAACCACGGCAGCGGCACCGTGCTCACCAGCACCACCAGTGACCCGGTGAACGCGACGGTCCCGCCGCCGTAGCGGTCGGTCAGCCGCCCGGCGACGAACACGAACACCGTCGTGGCCAGCCCCATCGGCGCGAGCAGGACGCCCGACTCGGCGGTCCCGGCGCCGAGCCGGAGCTGGAACCACAGCGGCAGCAGCAGGACGGCGCTGAACATCCCGGCGCCGCCGAGCAGCACGGCCGCGAGCGCGGACCCCATGACCGGCCGGGCGGCGAGGCGCAGTTGCAGCACCGGGTGGGGCGCGCGCAGGGACCACCAGGTGAACAGCCCCATCGCCGCGGCGCCGATGGCGGCGAGGACGACGTTGAGCGAGCCGGGCGCGCCGAGCTCGGTCAGCGCGTACACCAGCAGGGGCAGGCCGAGCGACACCAGCGCGAGGCCGGGCCAGTCCATCGGCGGCGGCTGCTGCCGGTCACCGCGCGGGACGTACCGCAGCGCCAGGCCGAACGCGAGCAGCCCGATGGGGAGATTCAGTCAGAACAGCACCGGCCAGGAGAAGTGCGCGAGCAGGAAGCCGCCGACGCTCGGCCCGACGACCGGTGCGAGCCCGACCACGAGCGCCAGCGTGCCCATGGTGCGGCCGAGGCGTTCCGGGCCGACGGCCAGCCCGATCACGGTCTGCCCGGCGGTGACCATGACGCCGGCGGCCATGCCCTGCACGGCCCGGAAGCCGATCAGCGTGACCGCGTCCGGGGCGAGCGCGCAGGCCACCGACGTGAGCAGGAACGCGACCAGCGCGGCGAGCCACAGCCGTCCGGCGCCGAACTTGCGCCCGAGCCACGGGGTGAGCGGGAGCGCGGCGGAGAGGCCGAGCAGGTACGCCGTCGCAACCCACTGGATTTCGACGAGGGCGACGCCGAGGCTGTCCCGCATCGATTCGAGCCCGACGGCGACGATCGAGGCGTCCATGTTGCCCAGGAAGCCGCCGAGCGCCATCACCCCGGAAGCGATCCAGACGGTGCGCGGGATCGGCGGTGGTGCGGTGCGGAGATCGGTCATGGCTCCGACGGTAAAAGCTCGAGGAAGGTTGAAGTCAACCTTGCTTCGTGCCGGACGCCGGTTCGGGCACGGTCACCGCGGCGTTGCTCGGGTGGGTGCGCTTTCCGGCGCGGGCACCGGGGCCGGCGCCACCTTCCTCTACCGCGCCATGGGCAAGGGGGCGATGAGCCTGGTCGTGCCCGCGAGCGACGTCGCCGCCGTCGTCCTGCCGGTCCTGTTCGGCCTGCTCCTGCTGGGGCAGCGGCTTTCGGGCGTCGCGCTCGCCGGGATCTGTTGCGCGGTACCGGCGTTGTGGCTGGTCTCGCGCTCGCGCGGGGAGCGGGCCGGCCGGACGGCGGCGGGGATCCCGGACGCCTTCGTCGCCGGGCTCGGCTTCGCCGTCCAGTTCGTCGCGCTCTCGCGGATCCCGGCCGAAGCCGGGTTCTGGCCGGTCGTGTTCAGCCGCGCGGTGTCGGTGGTCGCCATCGCCGGCCTGGTCGCGGCGACCCGGGCGCCGTGGCGGCTGCCGTCCCGGCTGTGCTTGCCCGCCGCGCCGGCCGGGGTGTGCGGCAGCGCGGCGATCGTCCTCTACCTGCTCGCGGCCCAGCGGCAGCTGCCGGCGGTCGCGACCGTGCTCGCCGCGCTCTACCCGGTGCTGCCGGCGCTGGTCCTCCTGCGGGAACGGCTGAGCCGGGCCCAGCTCGCCGGGCTGCTCGGCGCGGGCGCGGCGATCGCGCTCGTGTCACTGGGCTGACCGGCGGGAGACGACGCTGCGGCTGCCCGCGTCGAGCCCCCGGTAGTGCTCGAGCGCGGCCACGGACTCGGTGACCTGCTCGAAGCTGGGCAGCGCGCGCACGTTCGCCACCAGTGTCATGTCCTTGCGCGGGATTTCTATGAAACAGACCTCGACCCCGGCTTGCTCGGCGTGGGCGGCCACCTCCGCCTGCCAGGTGGGCAGGTCGAGGTCGTCGCCGAGCCATTCGTGCAGGTAGACGCACCACTTGCCGCGCAGCAGCTCACCCGCGATGGCCTCCAGGCCGACCACGTACGGCTCGGTCACGCGTTCGGCCATGACCGTTCCCCGCAACACCAAGGCACTGTTTCCCTCCTGCGCCCGGCGGCGACCCATACCGCCGGAAAGCGCTCTCTCGGCGGTAGCCTCCCCCGCTCGCCGAGCAGCGCGAACCCCGGTGACCGATGACCGAACACCGGGGTCCGCCAACTTACCGGTGGATTTGGTCACCGGCAACCGGTTCCCGAAGATCAAGGAAAGCGCGTGCACAATCGGCGTGCGGATGCACGTTCATTCCAGTCGCGTGCGCAGCAGATTGGGGGATCCGCTGAAATATGCGCTATCGGCCACGTACAGCGTGTCACCACGGACGGCCACCGACGTCGGGTTGGCCAAGCCGTCCGAAGTGGACAGGATGGTCCGGATCCCGTCGTGGCCGACCGTGACGACCCGGTTCTCCTGGTTGACGGCGGCGACGACGTCACCGCCGTGGAACGCGAAGTCGTCGACCGGCCCGAGGCCCGAGGCGACGACCCGGCCGGGTGCTCCGGTGAGCGGGAACCGGACGAGCGTGCCGCGGTCCAGGTTGGACACCCAGAGCGCGCCGTCGTGGACCTTGACGCCGTTCGCGCCGAAGCCGGCGACCGGGGCGAGCAGCTCGCCGGTGGCCCAGTCGGTGACCCGCCCGGTGCGCGGCGTGACGCGCCGGACGACCGAGCCGAACGAGTCGGCGACGAAGACGTCCCCGCTGGCGGGATCGCGGGCGACGCCGTTGTGGAACCCGGCCGGCGGCAGGGCGGCCACCTTGGCCGGGGTGCGTCCGGGGCGGACGCGGTAGAGGCCGGTTGCCGCCGTGCCGGTCGAAACGGCGACGTAGAGGTCACCGCCCGGGGCGCGGGCGATCCCGCCGAGGAACAGTTTCCGGTGCACCACCGGGACGTCGCCGTCGGCGGGGACGGGGATCCGGGCGATGACTTCGATTCGCCCGCCGGGCGTGACCCGGCCGATTTCGCCGGTGTAGGCGAAGGTGAGGTCGGCGGAACCGTCGGGTTCCAGGGCGATGTTCTCGGGCTGCTGCCCGGCGGCGAGGTCGAGCGGGATGATCCTCGGTGCCGCCTGGGCGGGCGCGGCCGGCACGGCCAGGGCGACGGCCAGCGCGGCACCGATCAGCTTGATGCGCAAGGGAAACTCCCGAATCGTGGCGAGCTACGGTACGTCGACCGTAGGCCCGGTGCGCACCCGGCCGCCAATAGCCGGACCTGGGCCGGCCATCGGAAAACCGATCACAGGTCCCGGGCGAAGCAGCGCGAGATCGGTTCGCCGCGGTAGGGCCCGTACGCCTCGATCGGTTCGTAGCCTTCGCGCTGGTAGAACCGGATCGCGTCCGGCTGCCCGATGCCGGTTTCCAGCAGCAGCCGGGTGATCCCGAGGCGCCGCGCGTGGTCTTCGAGGGCGCGCAGCAGGGCGGTCGCAACACCGGTGCCGCGGGCCGTCGGCTCGACGTACATGCGCTTGACCTCGCCCGATCCGGGGCCGAGCAGCCGCAGTCCACCGCAGCCGATGGCGGCGCCGCCGGCGTCGCGGGCGAGCAGGAAGACGGCGACGGTCTCGGCGGTCGGGACGGCACCGGGCTCGTGGTCGTCGGTGCCGTAGCGGGCGTCGAGCTCGGTCCGCTGGGCTTGGCGCAACCGGACGGCGTCCGGATCGTCCCAGGTCACCGAGGTGATCGTCAGTGTGCAGTCGATCATCAGGCCGCCTTCCCGTTTCCGTAACAGGCGTTACCGTAGCATCTGTTACGCTTCCGGGCCATGCCCAGGCAGCGTGACGTGCAGGCCCAGCGCGAGCTCCTGTCGAACGCCACCTGGCAGGTCCTCGCCGACGACGGCCTGCCGGGCCTGACGCTGCGCGCGGTCGCCGAGCGCGCCGGCTGCACGACCGGCCTGGTGATGCACGCGTTCCCGACGAAGAAGGCGTTGCTGCTGCACGCACGCGACCTGCTGTACGAACGCACGGCGGTCCGGGCGGACGCGGCCGAGGCGGCGTGCGCATCGGCGCCGGACGCGCTCGCGGCGGTGCTGGGCCAGGCGGTGGACCTCCCGCACGGCCACCACGAGGAATCCCGCGTCTGGGTCGGTTTCCTGGCGGCGGCACTGGCCGACGAGGACCTGGCCGAGCGCCACCGGGCGGCGAACCGGTCGTTCCTGGCCCGAGTCCGCCGGTTGGTGGCGGCGTGCCGTCCGGAGTGGACGGACGAGCGGCTGGAGCTGACCACGAAGAGCTTGGTGGCGTTGGTGGAGGGGATGAACGTCCTGGCCGCGGCGGATCCGAGGACCTATCCGGCCCGGCTGCAGCAGGCCGCACTGGCCGAGGCGCTCGCTGTTTTCACGCCGCCGGGCCGAAGCGGCGGCGATAAGCGCTCGGGCTGAGGCCGGTGTGACGCCGTAGTTGCGCCCGCAGGTTCGCCGCCGTTCCGAAGCCGCTCAACGATGCCACTCGGTCCAATCTGAGCTCGCCCCGCTCGATCAAGCGGCACGCCAGGCTCACCCGTTCCGTCGTCAGCCACGCCAGGGGGGTCGTGCCCAGCTCCGCGCGGAACTTCCGGTGCAGGGTCGCCGGGCTGGTCGCCGCCCGCGTGGCCAGGTGCGGCACCGTCAGCGGGGTGTCCAGGCGCTCCAACGCCCAGGCCAGGACCGGGGCCAGCGACGTCTCCGGCACCGACGGCACCGGGCGGGCGATGAACTGCCGCTGGCCGCCGTCGCGGTGGGCGGTGAACACCAGGCGGCGGCTCACCGCGTTGACCACCTCGGCGCCGTGGTCGCGGTGGATGAGGTGCAGGCCCAGGTCCAGCGAGGCGGCGCTCCCGGCCGCCGTCAGGACGGTGCCTTCGTCGATGAACAGCACGTCCGGCTCCCACCTGACCCGCGGGAACCGGGCGGCCAGCGAGGCGGCCCACTGCCAGTGGGTCGTCGCGCGGCGGCCGTCCAGCACGCCCGCTTCGGCGAGCGCCAGCGCTCCCGTGCAGAAGCTCACCAGGCGGGCTCCGCGGTCGTGCGCCCGGCGGATCGCCGCGATGATCGCCGGGTCCGTCGGGACGCCGGTGTTCGGGCGGGCCGGGACGATCAGGGTGTCCGCCGTGTCGGCCGCATCGAGGCCGGCGACGCCGGAGAGCGTGAACATGCCGAGGTTCATCCGGACGTCCGGCGTCGCCGCACAGAGCGTGAAGTCGTACCAAGGCCGGTCGAGTTCGGGACGGCGGAGGCCGAACAGTTCGGTCGCCACGCCCATCTCGAACGGGTTCGACTCCTCGGTGACGATCGCGACCACCCGGTGCGAGAATTCTTGCGGCATGTGCGATTCCTAGCACTCGCACCGAGGAAACACCAGGTCGAGCATGGGACGCATGAACCCGATCGACCTCAACGAAGTCCTGGCGAGCTTCGAAGCCGCCTGGAGCCCGCGGATCGTCACCCGCGTCAACGACTACGACATCCGCCTCGCCCGGTTCGACGGCGAGCACGTCTGGCACGTCCACGAGAACACCGACGAGTTCTTCCTGGTCCTGGACGGCGAGATCGAGATCGGCCTGCGCGACCCGGACGAACGCGTGGTCACGCTCGGCCGCGGGCAGGTCTTCGTGGTCCCGAAGGGCACGTTCCACAAGCCGTCGTCGAAGGCGGGCGCGAGCGTGCTGCTGGTCGAGCCGGCGGGCACGCTCTCGGTCGGCGACGTGCACGACGAGGTGCCCGAGCACGTGGACGTGACCACCGGGCATCTCGTCTGACCTGCTGAGTCTCTTCCGGGAACGGCGTACTCTCGGCCGCATGAAACGGACATCGTTCGCGCAGTGGCCGTGCTCGATCGCGCGCACCATGGATCTGCTCGGCGACTGGTGGACGCCGCTCGTGCTGCGGGACGCCTTCTACGGCGTGCGCCGCTTCGACGAGTTCCAGCAGGCGCTCGGCATCGCGCGCAACACCCTCGCCGACCGGCTCAAGCGGCTGGTCGACGAGGGCCTGCTCGATAAGGTGCCGTACCAGACCGAGCCGGTGCGCTACGACTACGTGCTGACCGAGAAGGGCCGCGACTTCTACCCGGTGCTGCTCGCGATGACCCGCTGGGGCGACAAGTGGCTCGCCACCGAAGCCGGCCCGCCGATCACCGTGCACCACCTCGCCTGCGGGCACGACACGCACGCCGAAATCGTCTGCGCCGAGTGCCGGGAACCGATGACGCCGGACGACACGCGGATGCGGCGCGGCCCCGGCTTCCCGCTCCGGCTGGCGCAGCGACCCGACGTCGAGGAGCGCTTCGCCCGGCAGGAGTGATTGACAGAGTCAGTCTATCTACGCAACTATCGTGGTCAGACGAGGGAAAGGTGCGACCACGATGGAGTGGACGGGTGCGCGGTACGCCGACCTGCCGACGGCGGAGGTCTCGACCTGGATCGACGCCGCGCCCGAGGAGGTCTGGCCGATCGTCTCGGACATCTCGCTGATGCCCGAGATGAGCGCGGAACTCCAGTCCGTCGAGTGGTGCGAAGTCGGCCGGAAGTTCCTCGGCCGCAGCAAGCACGACGCGTTCGGCGAGTGGGAGACGACTTCGTACGTCGTCGAATGCGAGGCGCCGCGGGTGTTCGCGTGGGCCGTGCAGGACCCCGAAGAACCCAGCGCGGTCTGGAAGTTCACCCTCGAGCCGGACGCCGGTGGCACGCGCCTGAGCCAGTGGATGCGGATGGGTCCCGGCCGGTCCGGGCTGTCGTTCGCCATCGACCGGATGCCGGAGAAGGAACAGAAGATCGTCTTCGTCCGCATGCGCGAGTTCGAGACGGCGATGAAGGGCAACCTCGCCGCGATCAAGGCCCGGGCCGAAACCCGATGAAGACCGCGACGACCGTCGAGTTCTCGAAGGACACCCGCGCGACGCTGGACTTCGTGCTGGAGGCGGAAAAGCTCGGCCTCGACGGCTGCTGGGTGGCCGAAGCCTGGGGCTCGGACGCGCCGTCCGCGCTCGGCTACCTCGCCGCCCGCACCGACCGGATCCGGCTCGGCTCCGGGATCATCCAGCTCGGGACCCGCACGCCGGTCGCCATCGCGCAGGCCGCGCTCACCCTCGCCGACCTCTCCGGCGGGCGGTTCGCGCTGGGGCTCGGCGCGTCCGGGCCGCAGGTCATCGAGGGCCTGCACGGCGTCCCGTTCGCGAAGCCCCTGACCCGGATGCGCGAGACCGTCGAGATCATCCGCCAGGCGTTCGCGGGGGAGAAGATCTCCTTCTCCGGCAAAGCGTTCGAGATCCCGCGGCCCGGCGAGGCCCGCCCGATGCGGCTGTCGACCGAGCCGAATCCGGACATCCCGATCTACCTCGCGACGCTGTCGCCGAAGCTCCTCGAACTCACCGGCGAGGTCGCCGACGGCTGGCTCGGCACCAGCTTCGTCCCCGAAGGCGCCGACGCGTACTTCGCGCACCTCGACGCCGGGCTCGCGAAGGCGGGCAGGGAGCGGAAGGACATCGACGTCTGCCAAGGCGCCGAAGTCGCCTTCGCGGACAACGAAGACGAGCTGCGCGCGATGGTCGGCAGCCGCAAGAAGGAACTGGCTTTCAGCCTCGGCGGGATGGGCTCGGCCAGCACGAACTTCTACAACAACGCCTACAGCCGCCAGGGCTGGGCCGACGTCGCCGCCGAGGTCCGCGAGCGCTGGCAGGCCGGTGATCGCGACGGCGCCGCCGCGCTCGTCACCGACGAAATGGTACTCGGCACGACGCTCATCGGCACCGAGGAAATGGTGCGCGAACGCCTGCGCGTCTGGCGCGACGCCGGCATCGACACCGTCCGGCTCTACCCGGCCGGCGAAACGCTCGAAGCGCGTCTCACGACGCTCGGCCGTGCATTGGAGCTGATGTGACCGGCGACTGGCACCGCACCGCGTGCAGCCTCTGCTACCTCAACTGCGGGCTGGAGGTCCAGCTCGACGGCCGGAAGATCACCCGCGTCCGCGGCGACAAGGCCCACCCGCGCTCGGCCGGGTACCTCTGCCAGAAGGCGCAGCGCCTGACCTGGTACGGCGACCACGAAGACCGCCTGACGACGCCGCTGCGACGGCGTCCCGACGGCACGCACGAACCCATCGGCTGGGAGACCGCGCTCGCCGAGATCGCCGCGAAGCTGCACGCGATCCGGGACGCCGACACCGCGGCCGGGCGGCCCGGCTCGTTCGCCTACGTCGGCGGCGGTGGCCAGGGCAACCACTCCGGCGGCGCCTACGGCACGTCGCTGCTGAAGTGGATGAACTCGACACGGCACTTCAACGCGCTCTCGCAGGAGAAGACCGGCGATTTCTGGGTCAACGGGCACCTGTTCGGCTCGACGATCGTGCACACCGCCGAGGACGTCGAGCACTGCGATCTGCTGGTCGTGCTCGGCTGCAACCCCTGGCAGGCGCACGGGTTCAGCAACGCCCGCCACGCGCTCAACACGCTCAAGAACGACCCGGACCGCCGGATGATCGTGATCGATCCGCGGCGCACCGAGACCGCGGAGCTGGCCGACCTGCACCTCCCGCTGCGGCCGGGCACCGACGCCTACCTGCTGGGCGCGATCCTCGCGCTGCTGCTCGAACGGGGTGGCGCGGACGAGCGGTTCCTCGCCGAACGCACCGAAGGCTTCGACGAGGTCGCCGCCGTGCTGGCGAAAGTGCCGGTGGACGCCTGGATCGCGCACGCCGAAGTGTCCCGTGTGGACGTCGAACGGGCCGTCGACCTGATCCTCGCGGCGAAGGCGATGACCGTGCGCGTCGAGCTGGGCATCCAGCAGGGCCGGCATTCGACGCTCAACAGCTATCTCGAGAAGCTGCTGTACCTGCTCACCGGGCACTTCGGCCGACGCGGGACGAACAACCTGCACTCGTGGCTGCTGCCGCTGTGGGGCGCGACGACCGGGCAGCGCTCCGAGATCACCGGCTTCGAGTACATCGGCGGCCTGCTGCCCGCGAACACCCTCGCCGAGGAGGTCCTCGCCGACCACCCGAACCACGTCCGCGCGGTGTGGGTCGAGTCGTCGAACCCGGCCAACACCTTCGCGGGGACCCGGGACGTCGAACGCGCGCTGGCGGCCGCGGAGCTGTCCGTGGTGGTCGACGTCGCCTACACCGAGACGGCCGCGCTGGCCGACTACGTACTGCCCGCCGCGTCCCAGCACGAGAAGTGGGAATTCACGCTCTTCACCTTCGAATGGCCGACGAACTACTTCCAGCTGCGGCCGCCGCTGCTGGACCCGCTGCCGGGCACGCTCGTCGAGGCCGAGATCTACACGCGGCTGTTCGACGCGCTCGGCGTGCTGCCGGCGTCGGACGTCCTCGGCGAGCTGGCCGCCGGCCCGCGATCCGCGCTGCAGGCGGGCCTCGGTGCGCTGGTCCAGGCGATGCCCGAGCGCGCGGCGATCCTGCCGGTGCTGCTCTACCGCACCCTGGGCGCGTCGCTGCCCGGCGGCGCGGCCTCGATCGCGCCGCTGTGGGCCGGCTGCCACCGCGCGGCGAAGACGATGACCGTGCCGGTGCAGCGCGCGCTGGGCAGCTCGGCCACCGGTCCGCAGCTCGGCGAAGAGCTCTTCGAGCGCGTCCTGGCCGGTCCGACACCGTTTTCGGCGCACGAGCAGGACGAGGTGTGGAGCCTGATGCGGCGCGAGCGGGTCCGGCTCGCCGTGCCGGACCTGCTGGACTGGCTGGCCGCGCTGGACCCGGCGGCCGAGCGGCCCGACCCGGTGTACCCGTTTTCGCTGCTCAACGGGCAGCGGCGGGCGCACAACGCGAACCAGATCCTGCGTGATCCGCGCTGGCGCCGCACGGATCCGGACGGCGCTCTGCGCGCGCGTCCCGAAGAACTGGCGTCGATCGGCGCCTCGCCCGGCGATTGGGTGGCCGTCGTGACGCCGGCGGGGCGGGTGGTCGTCCGCGCCGAGGCCGATCCCGCGCTGCGGCCGGGTCAGCTCGCGCTGCCGCACGGCTACGGCATGGCCCACCCGGCCGCCGACGGCCGCCGGGTGGTCAGCGGGCCGCGGATCAACCTCCTCACGGACGCGCTGGACCGGGACCCGATCGCGGGCACGCCGCACCACAAGGACGTCCCGGCGCGCCTCGAACCCGCGACCGAAGAGGAGCGGGCCCGGGCGGAGGCGGACAGCGAATGCGTCGCGAGTGGACGGTCCGGGCGTTTCGCCGGTTTATAGTGGGCGCATGCGCAAGATCGTCGCGAACCTGTTCGTTTCCCTCGACGGCGTGGTCGAAGCGCCCGACAAGTGGTCGTTGCGGTACTGGAGCGACGAAATCGGCCAGGCGGTCGGCAGCGGGATGGCCGCCGCGGACGCGATGTTGCTCGGGCGCGTCACCTACGAAGGGTTCGCCGAAGCGTGGCCCGGCCGGACCGTCGAGGACGACGAAGGTGCCGAGTTCATGAACAACGTGCGCAAATACGTGCTTTCGTCGACGTTGTCCGAAGTCGGCTGGAACAACTCGACGCTGCTCACCGGCGACCCGGCCGAGGCGGTCCGGGCGCTGAAGGCCGGAAGCGGCGGCGACATCATGACCAGCGGCAGCCCGACGGCGGTGCGGTGGCTGCTGTCGGAAAGCCTGGTCGACGAGCTGAACCTGCTGCTGTACCCGGTCGTCGTCGGGCGCGGCGTGCGGTTGTTCCCCGCGGACGGGCCGTCGTTCCCGCTGGAGCTGAAGAAATCCGCGACGTTCGGCAACGGCGTCGTGCAGCTGACCTACGTGCCGGCGTGACCACGCCGTACCGGATCGAGATCCCCGACGCCGACCTCGACGACCTGCGGGTCAGGCTGCGGCGGACGCGCTGGCCCGAAGCCGAGCCCGTGGCCGACTGGAGCCAGGGCACGCCGCTGGGCTACCTGCGCCCGCTGTGCGAATACTGGGCGACGGAGTACGACTGGCGCCGCGTCGAAGCCCGGTTCAACCGGTTTCCGCAGTACCGCACCGAAATCGACGGGCTGGGCATCCACTTCCTGCACGTGCGCTCGCCGCGGCCGGACGCGCTCCCGCTGCTCCTCACGCACGGCTGGCCCGGTTCGTTCCTGGAGTTCGGCAAGGTGATCGAGCCGCTCGCGGAGGAGTTTCACCTGGTGATCCCGTCGCTGCCGGGCTACGGCTTCAGCGACAAGCCGTCGGCATCGGGCTGGGGCATCGAGCGGATCGCGTCCGCTTGGGCGGCCCTGATGGCCCGCTTGGGCTACGCCCGCTACGGCGCCCAGGGCGGCGACTGGGGGACGTCGATCACGACGTCGTTGGCCCAGCAGGACGCGGCCCACCTGGCGGGCATCCACCTGAACCCGCCGATCGCGGCCCCGGACCCGGCGACGTTCGACGACCTGACGGCGTCCGAGCGGGGCGCGCTGGCCGCGTTGGAGAACGCGCAACGCTGGGAGGACGGGTATTCGGTGCTGCAGTCGACCCGCCCGCAGACGATCGGCTACAGCCTGCTCGACTCCCCGGCGGGGCTCTGCGGCTGGCTGGTGGAGAAGTTCCACGCCTGGTCCGACGGCTTCCCGTTCACCCGCGACGAGCTCCTGGACGACGTGACGCTGTACTGGCTGACGGGCACGGCGGCGTCCTCGGCCCGGCTGTACTGGGAGAGCATCCGCAAGGTCCAGAAGTGGTTCTCCGAGGCGACGGACGACACAGTGGACGTGCCGGTGGGGTGCTCGATCTTCCCCGGGGAGATGCCTCGGCCGTCGCGCCGGTGGGCGGAGAAGCGGTACCCCGACATCCGGCACTGGAACGAGCTGGAGCGGGGTGGGCACTTCGCGGCTTACGAGCAGCCGGAGCTGTTCGCCGACGAGGTGCGGACGTTCTTCCGGCTGGTCCGCTAGGCGTTGGGTCCCGGCGGGGCCGGGTCGGTACCGACCAGCCGGCCGATCTGCCACTCGTAGCTTTCCGGCAGGTCCCCGACGGCGATCCCGATGTCCGCCTTCGCGGCCTCGTAGAACCGGCGCCGCGCCTTGCTCACGGCCTCGATGGCTTCGGCCCACGGCAGGTCGGCTTCCGCGCCGGTGGCGATCCGCTGCAACCGGAAGGCGCTCTCGTGCCAGGCCCGTGCGGCCAAGACGGTGCTGCCGGTTCCCAGCAGCAGCACGGTCTCCCACTTGACCGTGCGTTCCTCCTCGGCCGCGGCCAAGGCGGGCAGCCCTTCTTCGGGCGGCAGGGAGTCGATGTCGGGGTGGATGCCGCGATGTGCCGCGATCCGGACCGAAAGAGCGATGACTCGCTTGAGCGCGAAGGCGTAGTCGGCGTAGGCGGTGAGCCGCCGTTCGTCCCAGCGCACCGACTGGGCCCGCCGCCAGCGCCCGCGTTCGGCGGCCGAGGTGGCCGCGAATGACGCCAGCGCGCCGATGACAACTCCGATCAGGGCCGGGAGCTGCTGGAGGAACGTCTGCACGGGAGCTGCCTCTCGTCGTGGCGATCCGGTCGCTTGCTGGGTCGCCGCGGAGGAGCTCGGCGCTACATCTCCGTCTCGGCGCGCGCTGGTCCGCTAGCGCCTGAACCCCTCCGGATCGGCCAGGTACCGATCCAGCTCCGGGTCTTCGTGCAGCTCGGTGCACCGGTCCTCGACCGCGGGCCCCAGCTCCTCGCGCAACCGGGTCAGGACCGCACGCACGTCGGCGTTGAAGCGGGCGCACCGCGCCTCCCGCCACGGTCCGGGGTCCGGCGGGTAGTCCCAGTTCACCGACTCGTCGTACTGCTCGACCAGGCTGTCCACCGAGGCCCGCAACGAGGCGCTGATCGGCAGCTCGTCGAGATCCGCCGGTCCGGCGTCGTCCCACAGGGCCGCGCCCGAGCCCGGGTCGAAGAAGAACCGCACCTCAGTTGACCTGCCGCGACTGCCCCTGCCAGAACGGCTCCCGCAGTTTGAACTTCTGGATCTTCCCGGTCGCCGTCCGGGGCAGCGCGTCCAGGAACTCGATCCGCTTCGGGCACTTGTAGCCGGCCAGGTGCTCCCGGCAGTGCTGGATGAGCTCCTCCGCCGTGACCGCGCCCTCCACCACGACCAGCGCCGTCACCAGCTCGCCCCACTTCTCGTCCGGGATGCCGATCACCGCGGCCTCGCGGATCGCCGGGTGGGAGTTGAGCGCGTCCTCCACCTCGATCGACGACACGTTCTCGCCGCCCGAGATGATCACGTCCTTCTTGCGGTCCGCGATCGTCAGGTAACCCTCGGAGAACGTCCCGCCGTCGCCGGTGTGGAACCAGCCGCCGTCGGTGACCCGGGCGGTCTCCGACGGGTTCTCCCAGTAGCCGTCGAGGTTGTGGTTCGACTGGGCGAGCACCTCGCCGTCGCCGTCCACCGCGATCCGGACGCCGAGCGCCGGCGTGCCCGCGCGGCCCAGCAGCCGGGCCTGCTCGTGCGGGTCGAGGTCTGCCCACTCGCTGCGCATCCGGTTGACCGTCAGCAGCGGCGCCGTCTCGGTGAGCCCGTAGATCTGGATGAACTCCCAGCCCAGCTCGGCCCGGACGCGCTCGATCGTGCGCGTCGGCGGCGGTGCGCCGGCCACGACGATCCGGACGCGGTCGCGGCCGGGGATCTCGCCGTCCCAGGTCGCGGCGCCGTCCAAGGCCGCCGTGACCACCGCGGGCGCCGCGCACAGGATCGTCACGCCGTGTTCGCCGATGCGCCGCAGGATCTCGGTGCCGTCGACCTTCCGCAGTACGATGTGCCGCCCGCCGAGGCCGGTCACCGCGTACGGCATGCCCCAGCCGTTGCAGTGGAACATCGGCAGCGTGTGCAGCAGGACGTCGTTGTCGCTCAACGTCGTGTGCAGGCCGAACACGGCGGCGTTCAGCCAGATGTTGCGGTGGGTGAGCTGCACGCCCTTCGGCCGTGCGGTCGTCCCCGACGTGTAGTTGATGGTCGCGGTGGCCGACTCGTCGCCGTCCCACGGCCGGGGCGTTCGGTCGCCGCCCCAGATGGCGTCGTCGTCCCGGCCGAGGACGAACACGTGCTTCGCCGTCACCGTGTCCAGCAGGTGCTCGAGCTCCGGGTCGACGATCAGCACCTCCGCTCCGGAGTGCTCCACTATGTACTTGACCTCGGCGGGAGCCAGCCGGAAGTTGACCGGCACCAGGATCCGGCCCCAGCCGGACACGCCGAAGAACGACACGAGCAGCCGCGCGGCGTTGTGCGACACCATCGCGACGCGCCCGCCGGCCGGCACGCCCAGCGCGTCGAGGTGGGCGGCCTGCGCGCGGGCCCGGCGCGCCACCTCGCGGTAGGTGAGCGAACCCCAGCTCGGCGCCGGCTGGTCCGGCTCGTCGACCACGGCGACGCGGTCCGGGTACACCGTTTCCGCGCGGTCGAGGAAGTCCCGGACACCCAGATCGAAGAACATCCCCCGATGATGACTCTTCACCGGGTGCCCGCACCAGTCCGATGTGGTTCGCTGGACCGCGATGGACTTCGACACGGTGGCCGGTGAGCTCTACGGGGGTGACCTCGCGGAGTTCGTCAAGGCGCGCAACGCGGCGGCGAAGGCGGCGAAGGCCGAGGGAGACGCTGAGCTGGCGAAGCGGATCCAGCAGCTGCGCAAGCCGACCACGGCCGCGGCGATCGTCAACGGCCTGGCCCGGGACGATTCCGATCAGCTGCGTGAACTCGCCGAGCTCGGCGCCGAACTGCGGGACGCGCACACCCGCCTGGCCGGCGACGAGCTGCGCGCGCTGACCCGGCGCCGCGGCGAGCTGGTGCGGCGGATCCTCCACGAGCTGCCGTCGATGAGCGACACCGTCTCCCGCGAGGTGGAGTCGACCTTGGAGGCCGTCGCGGCCGAGCCGGACACCGCCGCGCTGGCGCTCGCCGGGCGGCTGACGTCGGTCGCGCACCAGGACACCGACCAGTGGTTCAGCCTCGCCGCGAGCGTCCCGCCCGTCACCGGGAAGCGCCCGGCGAAGCTGGTGGACAAGGCCGAACCGGCCAAGCCGAAGCGCGACCACCGGCGTGAAGAAGAGGAGCGGGCCCGGGCGCGCGCGGAACGCGAGCGCCTGCGTAAGGAAGCCGCCGAGCGGGACAAGGACCGCGCGACGGCCGAGCGCGACCTGGTCCGCACCGAACGCGCCGCCGAACAGGCCACCGCCCGCGTCGAAGACCTGCGCGAGCGCCTGGCCGAAGCCGAGGAACGCGCCGAGCGGGCGACGGCGGAGTTCGAGACGGCGAGAGCGGCCTTCGACGAAGCCGACAAGGCTGCCACCGCCGCCCGGAAAGCCGCTGACGCCGCCCGCTGAGCCAGGCCCGATCTATGCGGTTGAGGGATGTCCGGCTGCCGGGCCGGTCGGTAACGTGCGATCGTGCCCCGTTCGATCATGCTCACCACGACCGGCGCCCGGACGGGCCGGAAGCACCGCGTTCCCCTGGGCGCCTTGGACATCGACGGCCGGCTGGTCGTCGTCGCCTCGGCGCTGGGCTCGCCGAAACACCCGGCCTGGTACCACAACATCCGGCGCAACCCGCTCGTGCTGGTGGAAACGGACACCGAATCGTACGAGGCGATGGCGGCGCTCCCGCCGGACCGCGACCGGCTGTTCGCCGAGGTGCTCGAGCGGGAGCCGGGGTTCGCGGACTACCAGGCGCGAACGACCCGGATCCTGCCCGTCGTCGAGCTGCACCGGTTCGACACCGCGCGGCGCATGGGCGACTGGCTCGTCGAGATGCACGACTGGCTGCGCGGTGAGCTGAAGGAAATGCGCGCCGAGCTGGACTGCGGCATCCCGCGGCAGCTGCGCACGCGGTGCGCCGGCTTCTGCACGGCCCTCGGCCGGCACCACACCGGGGAGGCCACGAACATCTTCCCGTTGCTGGCCGAGCGGTTCCCGGCCCTCAAGCCCACGCTGGCGAAGCTCGACGAAGAGCACGTCGTCGTGGGCCGGCTGCAGGAGGAGATCGAGCGGCTCGCCGAGACGGAAACCGACCCGGCCCGGCTGCGCGCGGAGTTCGACCGGCTCCAGTCCGCATTGGACAGTCACTTCGCCTACGAGGAGCGCACGCTCGTCACCGCGCTGAACGTCCTGCTGCCCGCGCCCGGCTGATCAAAGCAGCACCTCGGCCAGCCGGCGCTGGTTCGCCAGCTCCACCTCGGGGGAGGGGCCGAGCACCTGCACCGCCACGTGGTCGGCGCCGGCGTCCACATGGGACAGCAGTCCCTTGGCGACGGTCTCCGGCGTCCCGTGCAGGACGAGGTCGTCGATCAGGCGGTCACTGCCGCCGCCGGCGACGTCGGCCTCGGTGTACCCATAACGCAGCAGGTTGTTCACGTAGTTGCTGAGGCCGAGGTAGGGGGTCTGGACGTACGGCCGTCCGATGGCGCGCGCGGCCACGCTGTCGTCGTCCAGGACCACCTTGTGCTCCGGTGCCAGCAGCTTGCCCGCGCCCAGGAGCGCCCGCGCGTGCCGCGTGTGCGCGACGGGCACGAGGTACGGGTGCGCGCCCGCGGTGCGTTCGGCGGCCAGCTTCAGCACGCGGTCGCCGAGCGCGGCGAGCACCCGGGCCTCGGCCGGGACGCCGGCCGCGTCGAGCCGGTCGAGGTAGTCGACGATCTTGGCGTACGGGCTGCGGTACCCGGTGACCGACTCGGGGTGGCCGACGCCGATGCCGAGCAGCAAGCGCTTTCCGTACCGGCCCGCGAGCCGGTGGTAGGACTCGGCGAGCGTCTCCGGCTCGTCGACCCACACGTTGACGATCGCCGTCGCCACGGTGATCCGCTCGGTGGCGGCGAGGACGTCCTCGGCCAACGCGAGGTCGCCGACCGAGTTGCGGCCGGTCCCCAGCCAGACCGCGCCGTACCCCAGTGCGTCGGCCGCGATCGCCTGTTCCTTGCGGGCGACGTCGTCGCGGTGCGGGGCCAGGAACACGCCGAACCTGCTCGATACATTTGTCATACCGAGCAATGTAGCAAATGTAGCGCTCAGGACGCCAGCCGGTGGAGCCACTCGCGCAGCATCTGGCGCTCGGTGGTGGTCAGGGCGTCCGTGTCGTCCTGGAGTGCGGTCGACAAAGCGACAGCGAGGGCGCTGACGGACGAGCTTTCGGCGGGCCGGCCGGCGAGCAGCCCGGCCAGCACGGACTCCCTGACCTGCGCGGACATCGCCAGGTCCCGGCTTTCCTCGGGCTGGGCGATCAAGCTGAGCGTCACGCCGCTGTTCGCCGCCGCGAACTGCCGCGCGGCCTCCGCCGCCTCGACGCGCAGGCGGCCCTCGCGCGCCAACGGCGTGAAGAGCTCCAGCAGCATCGCTTCGGCGCTGGAGGTGAGGTTGCACGGGACGCCCGGTTCGATCTGGCCGTAGAGCAGCACGTAGAACGCGGGGTGCTCCAGGCCGTACTCGACGTGCCTGTCCCAGCCCGCGCGGATCCGCTCCACCGGGTCGCCACCCGGTTCCGGCGCCTGGACGTACTGGGTGAAGCCGTAGTTGACGACCGCGTCGAGCAGGCCCTGCTTGCTGCCGAAGTGGTGGTACAGCGTGGGGGCCTGGACGCCGGCGCGCTCGCAGATCGCCCGCGTCGACACCGGCCCGTCACCGGCCTCGTGCAGGAGCTGGCCGGCGGCCATGAGCAGGCGGTCGCGGGTACTGGTGGCGTTGCTGGATCGTCCGGCCATGTAGCAATTGTAACGGCGGTTTGTAACGGGTCAGCGCAGGCGGAGCTGGACCCGCCGGAGCCCGGCGAAGGCGGCCAGCACGCCCTGGTCCGTCGTGGCGGCGGCCGGGCGGACCGACCGGTAGCCGTCCAGGAGAGCCTCCTTCAGCTCTTCGCGGTGGGGCAGGTGCGCGAGGGCGGCGCAGGCGACGGCGAGGTCGTAAGCGTAGTGCCCGTACCCGCAGTCGTCGAAGTCGATCGCGTGCACGCGGCCGCGGTGCAGCAGGTAGTTCTCCTGGTGCAGGTCGCCGTGCACCAGGCCGAAGACGTCGGAGCCGTACCCCAGTTCGGTCCGCACCGCGCGGACGCGCGCCACAGCCTTGCGGATCCGCTCGTCGCCGCCGGCCGCCGCGACGGCCCGGTCGACGACCGCCGCGGAGAAGCCGTCCACCTGCGTGCGGCCGAAGTCGGTCAGGTCGTCGACGCGGCGGCGGTCGAGGCCGTTCATCCGGGTGCCGTGCAGGTGCAGCCGCGCGGTGAACTCGCCGACGGCGTACAGCTGCGGCGCGCTGAGCCGTTCGTCGAGGAACCGGCCCTCGACCCAGTGGCTGAGCACGCAGGTGCGTGGTTCGGGCACGGCCGGGTCGGCGACCACGGTGACCAGGTCCCGCGCGCGCGTCGGCACCGGCTGCGGGACGACCAGGCCGGTCTCGCGGCGCAGCGTGGTCAGCCAGGTCATCTCGGCCCGGACCTGGGAGACGCCGGGGCCGTCCGGCCGCTGCACCCGCAGCACGTACCGGTGGCCGTCGGCGCCGTCGACGCGGAACGTCGTGTTGTGCCCGTGGGCCAGCGGGGTCAGCCGGGCCACCGGCACGGCGTAGGCCGTCAACGCCGCTTCCGCGAGCCGTCGCAGACGCCGGGTCCGGCCGGCGCGGTCGAGCTCGGCGAACGGCCGGGTGTTCGCCTGGAAGTCGGCCATCGCCCAGGTGCTCAGCTGATCGACCGTTCCGGCTCGCGCGAGTGGGAGACCAGCTCGATGGTCGGCGTCGTGTGCCGCCCGCCGCCGAGCCGCTCCACGCCCCGCAGTCCCTCGACCAGCCGCTCGACCTCGGTGTCCGGTCGCACCCCGAAGCGCATGAACTGGCTGGTCATGCCGATCTTGTTGCCGCACTGGCGTACCAGCAGGTGGTGCTCGGTGAGCAGGTAGTCGCACAGCTCGGCGCCGTCGACCGACGCGGGCAGCTTGACGAGCAGGAAGTTCGCCTGCGACGGGAACACCGTCAGCTCCGGGAACTGCCCGAGCTGCGAATGCATCATGAACCGGTCGAGCGCGAGCTTCTTGAGGCTGTCCTCGTACTCGGCGCGGTGCTCGGCGAGCATGAAGATCACGGTCTCGGCGAGCGAGTTCAGGTTCCACTTCGGCAGCGCGGCCGACAGCTTGCGCGTCAACGCCGGGTTCGAGACCTGGTAGCCGAACCGGATGCCGTGCAGCCCGAAGTTCTTGCCGAGGCTCTTCAGCACGATCACGTTCGGCCGGACGACGGCTTCGGCGGCCACCGACGGGTTCCGCTCGACCTCGACGAAGTCGATGAAGGACTCGTCGATCACCACCAGGTCGAGGTCTTCGAGGGCGTCCATGAACCGGATCACCTCGCGGCGCGGCAGGTACCCGCCGTCGGGGTTGTTCGGGTTGCACAGCACCGCGACCCGGGAGCCGCGGCGCTTGATGAAGTCGATGTACTCGTCCACCCGCAGCTCGAAGCCGTCCGCTTCCTTGAGCAGGAACATGTCGACGCGCTTGCCGGTCTCCATCGGCTGGTCGGTCCAGCGGCCGAAGGTCGGGATCGGCACGGCGACACTGGAATCGACCAGCAGCTGGTCGATCCAGGTGATCAGCTCGGTCGAGCCGTTGGCCAGCGAGATCGTCGACGGGTTGAGCCGCAGCACGCTCGCCAGCTGCGCGGTGATCGCGCCGGCGTCGCTCGGGTAGAACTTGAGGATCGTGCGGAGGTTGCGTTCGAGCTCGCCGAACATCTCGTCGGTCGGGAAGTACGGGTTGCAGGGGATGCAGAAGTCCGCGAGGTCGTCCGCGTGCTGGCCCATCGCCCTGGCCACGGAGAAGAACGACGGGCTGTGGGCCTTGTTCTGCTGGAAAAGGCCGTGGGGGGTCATACCGTGCCGCACGCGTGTTCTCCGTCCGCCGCTTTACCGGCCCCTTGCCTTCCCGTTGAGGACACGTACGAATCGGACGGCCGGTTCAATGCCGGACAACGCGTGGATTCCGGTGCCCCCCAGCACCGCCGCGGCCAGCGCGGACAGGAGCATGAGCGGCAGCGGCGCGGCCAGCGGGTCGATGCCGGTGAAGGACTCGACGCCGATCACGGCGGTGAGCACGGCGTCGGCGGCGACGGCGATCTTCACGACGCGCAGCCGGTGGGCCTCCGGGTGGGGCGTGCGGCGCAGGATCCAGGCCAGCGCGGGCAGCACCAGGATCGCGTGCATGGCGACCGCGTGCAGCGGCTTGAGCGAGCCGGCGGTGGTGTAGGCCAGCTGCGGGTCGCCGCCGCGGGCCGCGACCACCCCGCGGCCGATCATCACCGCCCCGGTGGCCAGCGCGACCAGCAGCACGACCAGGCCGGCGCGGACGGCCAGGCGCAGGCTCGGCGCGGCCGGGCCGGGTTCCACGAGCGCGGCGGCGGTGAAGCCGATGACCGTCAGGACGAGCACGCCACCGCCCGCGGCCAGCGTCATCGAAACGGTGCTGTCGAACGAGGTCTCGAAGTTGAAGTGCGACGGCACCCTGCGCCACGCCTGCATGCTGACCAGGGCGACTTCGACGACGCTCGCCGCGGTGAACGCGCCGAGCAGGAGGTTGCGCACCCCGGGGCGCACCGTGAGGAACGACGTCGCCCAGGCGACCGAGGCGAGCGTCAGCCCGAACGAGAGGCCGAAGGTGACGGCCTTGCGCATCGACAGCGGGCCCAGCCACGAGCCGCCGGTGGCGATGAGGACCAGAGCGTGCACGACGCCGCCGAGGAACAGCGCCGCGCCGACGGCGTAGGCGATCCGCTCGGCGCGGCGGCCGTCGTACCGGATGCGGGTCAGTGGGTTCATGCTGCCGAGTCTCGCCGGGCAGCCCGGTCGCCGCGTCGGCCCGGTGGCGACACCCCGACGTACGACGACGTGCGTACGAAAATCGGTGAGTGTGTCGAAAAAGCGCCGGTAAAGGAATTCCAATCTTCTTGACGGAATATTGACGGGGAGCGTGCCGGGCGCCACTCGCCAGGCGGATGCGATGTCGGCAAAGGCGTTCTATCCTTCGAACATGTACATCGCATTGCTGACCTATACAGCGCCCGAAACAGAAGTCGACTACGCACTTCCGGACCATTCGGACTGGGTGCGCAAACAATTCACGAAAGGACTCTTCCTGGTTTGCGGAAAGGGCAACGGCTCGGCCGACCACGTGATCCTGGTCCGCTCGGTGCTGCGCGGCAAGCTCGACGCCGTGCTGGCCAGTGACCCGTTCGTGGTCCAGCGGCTCGCCCGGTACGACGTCATCGAGTTCACCGCCACGCGCACCGCCCAGGAGCTGCTGGCGATCAACGAGGCGATCGCCTCTTAAGGAGCCGTCAAGTCGGGTGGCCCGGCGACGAAGCCCCGCCACCTGACGGCGAAGAACACTCACCCGCTGGTCGCTTATGATCGCGAAGGACGTCCAGCCAGGGAGAGTGCGATGAAAACCCCCGACCTCGTCTTCCGGGGCCGCCGGTTGAGCAGTGACCGTGCGCTGGTGCTGGCCGCGGTCGAGTCGCTCCCCGCGGCCCGCGCCGCTGTTGCCGACGGCGCCGATCTCGTGGGTTTCCCCGGATCCGCGTCCCTCGTCGAGCAGGCGCGTGCGAGTTTTCCCGGCCTCGTCATCGGGGTCGGCACCGTGGACCCGTCGGTCGCCGCGGCCTGCTGCGAAGCGGGCGCCGACCTGATCGTGACGCGCGCGGACCTGGCCGAGGTCGCGGCCCGGTACGACGCCGGTTACGCCGCTCCTGCTGTTCCTGCCGTGCCCGGTCTGTCCGTTGTGCTGGACATCGGGGAATTCCGCGCGCCGCTGCCTCCCGCGGACGTGCCCGTGCTGGCTTCGGTGCCCGGCGACGGAACGCCCGCGGGGCTGGCGCTGGCGGCCCTCGCGGCCTCGGCGGGGGTGGCGATCATCCGCACGGCGCACGTCCGCGAGGTGCGTCACGTGGCGGAGATGGCGGCGAGCATCGCGGGCACCCGCCCGCCGGCGAAGGCGGTCCGATGGGAGTGATCCGCCAGCTCTGGCCGTCCCCGCGCGACCTGGCCGAGAGCGACCTCGAGCAGCTGTACCGCTACCCGGCGGACCCCCGCTGGCTGGCGGTGAACTTCGTGTCGAGCACGGACGGCGCGATCGCGGTCGAGGGCCGGTCCGGGGCGCTGTCGACCCCGGCGGACCGGGTGGTCTACCGCCTCGGCAACGACCTGGCCGACGTGGTCCTGGTGGGCGCGGGGACGGCGATGGCGGAGGGCTTCGAGGGGATGCGCCCCGACGCCGCCACGGCCGACCGCCGCCGCCGGTTCGGCCTGGCCCCGATCGCCCCGGTGGCGGTGGTGACCACGGGCCGTTCCCTGCCGCCGGACGCCCCGGTGATCACCAAGGCGGCGGTTCCGACGCTGGTCTTCACCTCCTCGGCGGCGCCTAGCGCGTTGCGTGACGCCTGGGCGGCTCATGGCGCCCGGGTGTTCGTGGTGGGGGAGCAGGAGGTGTCGGCTTCGCGCGTGGTGTCGACGCTGGTGGCGGAGGGCTTGGGTCGCATCGACTGCGAAGGCGGGCCCCGGTTGTTCGGGTCGTTGATCGAGGCGGGGCTGGTCGACGAGTTCCGCTTGACGGTGGCGCCGTTCTTGGTGGCGGGGACGGGCAGCCGGGCGTCGGTCGGGGTGCCGGTCGATCCGGCGGAGCTGGAGCTGGCGTCGGTGCTCACCGACGGCGCCAGCGTGCTGCTGCGGTATCTCGCACCGCGCTAGTTTTGTCGGTGCCTTCGGGTAGTGTGGAAATCGGGGGCTCCCTAGGCGCGGAACCCTTGTGTGGCAACGAAAAATGCCGCGCAAGCCCGCCTCTGAGTTCACCCGTTCCAGCGATGACGGTCGCACACTTGTTCGGATAAGGTCGGAGACATGACCACGACCCGAAGACCTCGGCAGCACCGCGATCCGGTGCTGCGCAAGCGAAATGTCCTACCGATCGAGCAGCCGCCGGAAATGGTCCGGCAGCAACAGTTCCCGCGCCTCTACCCGAGTCAGCCACGCGAAGTCGTCGTGCTCCCCGGGGTTGAGCGTGACCTCGCGGGCGCCCTCCTCTTCCACCGTGTAAACGAAAGCGTGGATGCGCAAGGGCCGTCCCGCCACATCCGGCCACGCGTCGCGCGCGAGCTCGCCGGTGACGCGGACCGTCAATCCGGTCTCCTCCGCCGCTTCGCGCGTCGCTGTGTCTTCGAGGCGCTCGCCTGGTTCGGCCGTGCCGCCAGGCAGTTCCCACCGGCCCGCGAGGAAGACGCCGGGCCCGCGGCGGAGGAACAGCACCCGGTCGCCGCGGGCGATCCAGCAGTAGGCCAGGTGCTTGTGCGCGATCTCCGTCATGCGCGCGATTCTCGCTCAGTTGGTCTTCGACGTCGGCAGGTGGGCGCCGAGGTACCCGACGTAGACGATGCCCGTGCCGTCGGTGTCGTCGAGGAAGTGCAGGCGCGGGGCCGGGGATTTGAAGCGCTCCAGGGCGATGTGGGCGCCGAAGTAGTCGCGGCCCGCGGGGTTCGTCCGGGGATCGACGCGGAACGTGCGGGCCTGGCGGAGCCGCTCGTTCGTCGTCACCGTGTCCGACTCGGCCAGGGCGATGATGTTCGCGCTGATCAGCGAACCCGGCTGGCCGGTGCGGGCGAACGCGAGCACGTCCGACAGTTCGGGGCCCGGATCCTGGCCCGCGCCGAGCAGGGACGTCCGGGCGCCTGCGTAGGCGTCGAGGGTGCGGAGCGCGTCCCACGCCTTACGGCGCCAGGCGGCGGCTTTGGGGTGGTGGTCGAGGATCGCCGCCGGCGCCGGTTCGGCCGTGATGGCGAGGTGCTTGAGCGAAGCGCTCGCGGCGCCGATCAGCTCGGCGAAGCTGGGGAAGTCCTCCGGCGGACGTTCGGCGGCGGCGACCTCGTCGTCGGCGTCGTGGTGGCGCGCGAGCCGGCCGGCCAGCAGCCCGTTGACGCGTCTGAGTTCGTCGCGCTCGGTCTCCGTCTCCTCGAACGCCCGCGCGTAGTCGTCCACCTCCGCCTGCAGCTGGGCGAGCTGGTCGCGCAGGCAGGCGACGTCGGTCGCGCAGACGTCCTCGAGGCGGCGGCGGAGCGTCTTCACCTCCCAGGCGTGCCGGTCCCGTTCTTCGGCGTGGGCTTTGGACTTCTTCCGCAGGATCGTGATCACACCCCGCGCCTCGGCCAGTTCCCGCTCGGCGCGGCCGAGCTTCTCGACCAGTTCGGCGTCGGGCTCGCGGTCCGGCGAAGCGAACGGATCGGTCTCGTACCAAGCCCGCACGCTCGGCACGTCCGCCCACTCCTCCGGCAGGGGCGTCCGGCCGCGGGTTTGGATGAGCCGGGTGATCGCACCCTCCAGCGCCTCACCGGACACCGGGCTCTCGCTGAAGACGAAGTCCGGCAGCTGGTCGCACGGCGGCACGTAGAGCCGAGCGCCCTGCGGCAGCGCGCACCCGAGCGGCAGGTGCCGGTTGAGGGTGTGGCGAAAGCGATCGTCGACGTCGAAGACGTTGACCAGCCCGGGCCACCCTTCCACCGGAACCGTCGGCGGCTCGGTGAGCACCAGCACGGCCGAAGAGCGCCACGGTGCCGCCAGCGCCTCACCGAGCAGGTCGGCGAGGTGGTCGCATTCCTTGCGCGACCACCCGCGCATCGCCAGCACCGGCGTCTCGATCGGGATTTCGTCGCTGCCGCTGGCGCCCAGCTCCTCCAACCCGATCCGCCAGGCGGGCGCGTCATGGCAGCTACGCCAAGGCCGCGTACACGCCGCGCTCAGCAACCAGGTAACCCGATCCTCGCCGGCGCGGTAGCAGAGCGAAAGCAGTACCTGAACGGAGTAGCGGCCTTCGCTGCCCTCGTACGCGAACTGAAGATCGCACCGCCGCGAACCACCGTCATCGGACGACCCGAGATCGCTCACCGTGTAGTCGTCCTGCTGCCGCTGGCGGCTCATCAGCCTGCTGCGCAAGGCGTCCAGGGGGCGTTTCCCCTCGGTGGGGACCAGTCCGTGGTGCCAGATCCGGTGCACCCCCACAGGACTCAACTCCGTTCGCCGGAAACAGGACCTAGGCCGAACATAGCGGATCCTGTGACCAACCGAACGCGGGGCGTCACCCCACCCCGCCGTCGCCACCCACTCCCGCACAGCCAGCACCCACCACCCGCCGGCGGCCCGCCCACTGACGGCCCGCGCGCCCAGCACCGCCGACCCCGGTCCGCCTCGCTGACGGGCCCGCGCCGGGCTCCCGCGCCCCTAGCGTCCGCCCGCGCCCGCTGGCGTCCTGAACCGGGCCCGGGGCGCCCTCCGTGCCTGCCCGCCTGTTGCCGGCTCGCGCCGCGCTTCGCCTGTCGCCGGCCTGCGTCGTGCCTCGCGCCTTCCCGCTCGTTGCCGGTCCACGCCGTGCCTTCGCTCCTGCCCGCCTGTTGCTGGCTCGCGCCGTGCTCCCGCGCATGCCCGCCTGTTGCCAGCCCACGCCGTGCCCGGCGCCCCCGGGGATGGCGGCCCACGCCGCCCTCCCGCAACCGCCAGCCTCCGCCCGCTCTCTGGCGCCCTGCCCGTGCGGCATGTCCATGCCCTCGCCCCGCCGAGGACCGCGTCTTGCCGTGCCGACGACGCCCGCCCGCCTGCTGATGACCCGCGTGATGCTTCCGCGCCGCTGAGCACCCCGGCCTCCGTGCCGGCACAACACCCGTCCCGCGGCGTTGCGGAACCGGCCCCCGCCGCGCACGCCTCCCCGGCCGCCCCACCCGCGAAAGTCCGCCCGGATCACGCGACACATCGGAAACCGCGCTAAACCAAGGCCCTCGACCAGCGCCCGCGCCGGGCCCGCCAACGTCGGCGACCGTCGCTGCCCGCTTCAGCGTGAATCCTAGGTAAGCGGCCCCGGTCCAACCTCACCCCTTGCGCGTCCAAAGACAGAACGGATGCCCGGCCGGGTCGAAGCACACTCGAACGTCCTCCTGCGGCTGGAACTCGGCGACCACCGCTCCCGCCGCGGTCGCCGCCGCCGTTGCCTGCTCTAAATCATCCACCTCGATGTCGAGGTGCAGCTGCATCTGCTGGGCACCTTCGGCCTGCGGCCACACCGGCGGGATGTGCCCGGTCTCCAGCTGGAACGACAGGCCGGCGCTGCCGTCGTCCGGGCGGAGGGTCACCCACTCCGGCTCGTCCGTGCGGATCGGCCAGCCGAGGAGCTTCGAATAGAACTCGGCGAGCGCGCGGGGTTCCGGCGTGCCGAGCACGGTGGAAGTCAGCTTCATGATCGGACTGGTACCCGCGCGGCCGCGTCTCTACCGCGTTCCGAAACACCGAACGGCCGGAATGCCGAACGGCCGGAATACCTCGGCTTCTCGTGGGTTGGTTCCTGGCGCAGACGTCGAGATCACCGAGGGAGCCGCCATGTCCGAGCACGTGCAGGGGACCGTTGCCGCTGGGTTCGAGTCCGTCCGGGAGGAGTTCGCCGCCGTTGCGGTCGATCAAGGCGGTGACTACGCCGCGCAGCTCGTTGCGCACGTCGGCGGCGAACGGGTCGTCGATCTGTGGACCGGGCCCGCCATCACCGGTGACTCGCTGACCGGCGTCTTCTCCTCCACGAAGGGGGCCGCGCACCTGGTCGTCGCGCTGCTCGTGCAGGACGGTGTGCTCGAGCTCGACCAGCGGGTCGCCCACTACTGGCCGGAGTTCGGCGCCGCCGGCAAGGACGCCATCACCCTGCGGGACCTGCTCGCGCACCGCGCCGGCGTCGTGGGTGCCGACGACGGGTTCAGCGCCGAAGAGCTCGCCGACGATCGCGTCATTGCCGAGCGGCTCGCCCCGCAGCGGCCTTACTGGCGGCCCGGCACCGCGTTCGGCTACCACGCTCTCGTGATCGGCGCCCTGACCGGCGAGGTCGTCCGGCGCGTCACCGGCCGCAGCATCCAGGAGCACTTCGAAGAGCGCGTCCGGAAGCCGTTCGGCCTGGACTTCTACCTCGGGCTGCCCGAGGAGCTGGAGCCGCGCTTCCTCACCACGCAGCCGATGCTGCCGACGCCGGAGCAGCTGGCCGAGCTGGAGGCGAACGCGACCGGGCCGGACAGCCTCACGGGCATCGCCTTCAACCGCAACCACCCGAAGGCGCCCGAGCTCTGGGAGCTGCCGAACCTCAAGCTGGTCCGGCAGCTGAGCCCGGCGTCGGTGGGCGGCGTCGCGTCGGCCCGGGGCCTGGCCGGCATGTACGCGGCGGTGATCGGCGGCCCGGAGCCGCTGCTGCGTCCGGAGACCGCGGCCGAGTTCGCGCAGATCCACTCGATCGGGGACGACCTCTCGACCCGCAACCGCAACGCGTTCGGGCTCGGCTTCGCGATCGTCTCGGACGACTACCCGGTGCTGGGCCAGGGCGCCTTCGGCCACAGTGGCGCGGCCGGCTCCCAGGCCTTCGCCGACCCCCGCAGCGGTCTCGCGTACGGCTACAACCGCCGCCGGTTCGCCTTCCCGGGCGGCGCGGCCCCGGAAAACGCTCGCCTGGTTCGCGCGGTCCACGCGGCGGCGACGGCTTAGCCGTCCACACGGGACACTCGGGCCGGACCGTCCGGTCGTCACGGTCCGTATCCGGAGCAACACCGCTCGCCCAGGGGGCGGAATGCACGTCTGTAGTGGACGTCGTTACAGACTTCACCCTTTAGGACGTTCCGGGCGGGGCATCAACGCTGCTCACGCGCTTCGGACTGACTTTCCGTAGCAAAAACTCTCCCGATCATTGCTCCGATGTGAAACTATTGGTCCGTTCGCGGGGAGAGGGCCTCGCGACAGGGGGACTCACCGTCACGGCAGCGTCCCCATGAAGATCCCCAGGGGAGAGGAGATCGACCATGTCGACGCCCACGGATGTCAAGCCGGAGGAAACGCCGGAGCCGGTCGAGAAGGCCGGCCCGGTGGTCCCGCACCCCGAACCCGACCAGTTCGGCTGGGTGCACGTCGGTCACGACCACCTGAAGGAAGAGCCGGTCGTGACGCCGAACTGCGCACCTCCGTGCTACCAGAAGGTCAACTGAGCTTCACCAAGCTGTGACCGCCCGCCTGCCGATCTTTGACCGGTAGGCGGGCTCCGTTCTGCTTTCGCCTGTGCTGTCATAGGAGAGTGCCTGTGACAAAGCTGGACCCGTCCGAGACCATCGACAGGGTCCGCAAACTCCAGCAGACCGCTTCGGACGTCTCCTGCCTCGGGCGTTTCCACGAAGGTGTCCGCCTCCTCCGCAAGGGGATGGGCCTGCTGGAGGCGATGTATCCGGTCGAACCCGAGCACCACACCGACTGGATGATCACGCGGATCCGGCTCTCCAGCACGCTCGTGGCACTCACGTCGGAGATCACCGGAGACTTCAAGGCCGGCCTGGCCGGGCTGAACGACGTCCGCCTGCTGATCAACGGGGTGGTCGACCCCGTCGTGCGCGCCGAGCTGAGTGCGGCGCTGGAGCACAACTACGGGGCGCGGCTGATGAGCGTCGGCCGGAACGAGGAGAGCCTCGCGTACTTCGCCGCGTCGATGGAGCACCGGCGCTACTGGCTCGACCACACCCCCGAACCCGAGCCCCGGATGGTCGGCCTGGTCCAGACCCTGGCCGCCACCGGCTGGGTCCACACGAAGCTCGGCAACGTCGCCCAGGCCCGCGAAGACCTCAACCGCGCGATCGAGCTCGCGGAGAAGTTCGAGCTGCGCGCCGACGCGGCGGACGGGCGCCGGTTCCTCGGCACCCTGGCCCTGCGGACCGGCGACGTGCCGGAGGCGCTGCGCCTGTACGAGGTCAGCGAGCGGTCGTACCGGGCGCTCGATCTCGACGTGCCGTCGCAGCTCCGGCTGGAGCAGGCCGAGGCGCTGCTGGCCGCGGGCCTGGCCGGTGAGGCGGGCGAACACCTCGACGACCTGATGGCGGCGATGCAGTCGCAGCCGAGCGTCACCCGCGAGCTGGCCTACATCGAGCTGCACCGCGCGGAAGCCGCGCTGATGGCGGACGAGCTCGGGCTCGCCCGGCAGATGGCCGGGTCGGCCCGGCGCCGGATGCTCAAGGTGGGCTGCCAGACCTGCGTCGGGAACGCGAAGATCATCGGCCTGCAGGCGGACGTCCGGGAAGCGCTGCGGTCCGGGGAGATCCCGGCGGCGCTGCCCCACCGGGCGATCCGGACCGCCGAGACGCTGCCGGTTCCGCGCCTGACCGAGCAGGCCGCCACCGCGCGGATGCTCGCCGTCCGGCTGGACGTCCGGCGCGGGAACCTCAAGCGGGCCGTCGAGACCCTCCAGAAGGTCCCTCGCCCGGGTCAGCTGACCCCCATCGACTACCGGATGCTCCGGCGGCTCTGCCGGGCCGAGCTCGCCGTTGCCCAAGGGGACCGGGCGAAGGCGCTCACCGAGATCCGGTCCGGGCTCACCGAGCTCGATGCCGTCCGGGATCGGATGGGTGGGCTGGACCTCGTCTCCGGAACCGCTCTGCACGGGCAGGAGCTGGCCGATCTCGCCGTGAAGCTCGTGCTGGAGCGCAACGATGCGCGGCGGCTGTTCGTCTGGCTCGAACGGACGCGCGCCCAGACCTACCGCTACGAACCGCTCTCCGCCGGAACCGATCCGGAGCTCGCCGCGCGCGTGGCCGAGGTGCGGGGGCTCGGGCAGGCCATCCAGGAAGCCCAGCACGACGGCCACCCCATCGCCGGGCTGCGGGCGAAGTACAACGAACGGCTGCGGGAAGCCCAGCGGCTCGGCTGGCACACCGGGCGGTGGGGCCGGCCGCGGCCGGTGGCCGGGCTGGCCGAGGTCGTCGCGCGGCTCGGCGAGCGGGCCATGGTCAGCTTCGCCGCCTCCGGGGACGAGCTCGTCGCCGTCGTCGTCGCCGGGGGCGAGTGCCGGCTCGTGCGGCTCGGGTCCGCAGAATCCGCCGCCGAATCCGCGCGCGTGCTCAACGTCGACCTCGACGCCCTGGCCCCCGACAACCTGCCCGAGCGGCTGGCCGAGGTCGTCATGACGTCGGCGCACAAGCAGGCGGACAAGCTCGACACGCAGCTCATCCAGCCCCTCGCCGACCTCATCGGCGACCGCGAACTGGTCGTCGTCCCGACCGGGCCGCTGTACGCCGTGCCGTGGGGGGTGCTGCCCGGGCTGCGGGGGCGGCCGACCGTCGTCGCGCCGTCGGCGACAGCGTGGCTCGCCGCCGAGCTGACGAAGTCGTCGCGGGCGCGCAAGATCGTGCTCGTCCGCGGGCCCGGGCTGGCCGGCGCCCGCGGTGAGCTGGAGAAACTCACCACGCACTACCGCACCGCGACGACGATGACCGGGGCCAAGGCCACCGTGAAGTCCGTGCTGCGCGCGATGGACGGCGCCAAGCTCGCGCACTTCGCCGCGCACGGCGCCCACGAGCCGGAGAACGCGCTGTTCTCCCGGCTCGAACTCGCCGACGGTGCTCTCTTCGGCCACGAGATGGCCGGGCTGCGGCAGCCGCCGCGGCAGGTCGTGTTCGCCGCGTGCGAGCTCGCGATGAACCGGATCCGGCCCGGCGACGAGGCCCTCGGCTTCGCCAGCGCGCTGCTGGCCAGCGGCTCCCGGACGGTGATCGCGCCGCTGTCCCGCGTCGGCGACCTCGCCTCGGCCGCCGCGATGGACGACTACTACCGCGCGCTGGCCGTCCGGGAGAGCCCGGCGCTCGCGCTGGCCGACGCGATCGCCGTCGATCCGTTCCGGCGCCCGTTCGTCTGCCTGGGCGCAGGCTAGGTCAGCTGGGCCGGCGGCGACCACACCAGCCGCGGGTCGGTCTGGACGAAGCTGCCGAGCAGGTGGTCGACCCGGGTCAGCACGTCGAGGTCGAGGCGGACGCCGGCGGCCTTGGCGTTCTCCGTGACCTGCTCCGGCGTGCTCGCGCCGGCGACCGCCGAGGCGACCGTCTCGTGCTGCAACGTCCACGCCAGCGCGAGCTGGGCCATCGTCAGGCCGGCGTCGTCCGCGACGCCGCGCAGCAGCTCCACCCGCTCCAGCAGCTCCGGCAGGAGCAACGGCTGCGCGGACGACGGCCCGGCCCCGCGTGAGCCCGCCGGAATCCGCCCCGTCCGGTACTTGCCGGTCAGCACGCCCTGCGCGAGCGGCACCGAAGCGAACTGCCCGACGCCGATCCGCGCGCCCACCGGCATCACCTGGGCCTCGGGCACCCGCCACAGCATCGAGTAGTGCGGCTGGTTGGCGATCAGCGGCACGTCGTACCGCGTGGCGGCTTCGTGGGCCTGGAGCAGCTGCTCGGCCGTCCACTCCGACGTGCCCACGTACCGGATCTTCCCCTGCCGCACCAGGTCCGACAGCGCGAGGAACGTCTCCGCGACCGGCGTGCGGTAGTCGAAGCGCAGCAGTTGGTGGACGTCGACGTAGTCGGTGCGCAGCCGCCGCAGCGAGCCCTCCAGGGACGCGATCACGTGCTTGCGGCTCAACCCCGCGTCGTTGGGGCCCGGCCCTTCCGGCCAGAACACGCCGGTGCACAGCACCAGGTCTTCGCGGCGCACGCCGGCGAACGCCGCTCCGAACGCGGCTTCGGCGGCGCCGCCGTCCCAGGCCGCCGCGGTGTGGAACGTCGTGATACCCGCGTCCAGCGCCGCCGCGACGCAGCCGGGCGCGCTGTGCGTCAGCCAGTTGCCGTAGGCGATCTCGCTGACGGCGAGGCCGCTCGCGCCGACCCTGCGGTACTCCACGTCAGCCTCCCACGGCCATCTCGTCGATCCACGCGTCGACCGCGCCGGCCTTGCGCGCGAAGGACTCCCGCACCGATTCGTGCGGCAGGATCAGGAATTCCTCCGCGCCGAGCCCGCGCACGACCGCCTCGGCGACGTCTTCGGGGTCGATCAGCGGGGCCGCCGCGGCGATGGCCAGCGCGGCCGGGTGGCCGGCGGCGATGCCGGGCTCCAGCAGCGCCGTCCGGACGCCGAGCGGGCACAGCGCGCTGACCCGCACTCCGCGCGGCCGGTAGGTGATCGCCAGCCACTCGGCGAGGCCGACGGCCGCGTGCTTGGTGACGGAGTAGGGCGCGTCGCCCGGGATGCCGAGCAGGCCGGCCCCCGACGCCGTGATCAGCAGATACCCTTCGCCGCGGGCCAGCATCGCGGGCAGCACCACCTGCGCGGCGTGGACGTGCTGCATGACGTTGATCTCCCACGACCGCTGCCACTGCTCGTCGGCCGCGTGCACGCCGGTGCCGAACGCGGCGCCCGCGTTGGCGCAGAACACGTCGAGGTGGCCGAACTCCGCGCGGGCCGTCGCGACCAGGGCCTTCAGGTCCTTTTTGGACGTCGCGTCGGCGGCCACCCCGACGGCGCGGCCGCCCGCGGCGGTGATCTCGGCCGCCACCCGGGCGGCGCCGGCGGCGTCCACGTCGGACACGACCACCCCGGCCGCGCCTTCCGCGGCGAAGCGGCGGGCCATGGCGGCCCCGATTCCGTGTGCCGCGCCGGTCAGCGCGACCACGCGTCCAGTCAGTTCCACGCGAGCTCCAGATATTTCAGCTTCGAATTGTCACGTGCGTGCGGGAAATGTATTTCCGGGTTGCGATGCAGGTGATAAAAGTGCTGCTCAGTGCCATGATCCTGCCTTGTTCCACGGTTTTGCACGTTAGCACGAGTATTGCGTTTCCGGTGCCTCGTGCGTTATTCCTGAAGATCGCAACGCCCCGCGCACAGGAGGTCCGCCGATGGCCGAGCTCGTCCCGCCGTCGCACGCTCGTCGGCTGCGGTGCCTGGGGGTCGGCGATCCCGACGTGGTCGCCGCGGTCGCGCGCGGCGGCGGCCTCGGCGTCCTCGACGGTGCCGATCCCGCGGACCTGCGGCTGGTCGCGGCCCGCGTCCGGGTGCCGTACGCGGTGCGGACGGACGGCCCGGTGCCCTTGGGTGCGGCCTTCGCCGTCCGCACGAAAGCGCCGTGGGCCGGGGCGCTCGCCGAGGTCGCGGACGTCGCCACGGCCGCCGAAGCCGTTCGCGGCGGCGCGCTGGGACTCGTCGCCCGCGGTGGTGACCTGAGTGACTTCGTTCTGCTGCAACAGCTCCTGAACACCTTCGACGTCCCGGTCTGGGGCCGAGTGGCCGGGCCGCGGACGGCGGTGGGTGCGCTCGCCGGAGGCGCGGCGGGCGTCGTCGTCGAATCCACTGTGGACGTCGGACGGATCGTCGGCGCGCAGGTGCCCTCGGCCGGCCTCGGCACGCGGTTGTGCGCGACCCTGGGCAGTGCGCTCCCGGTCGTCCAGGGCCCGATGACGCGGGTGAGCGATCAGCCGGGCTTCGCGGCCGCGGTCGCCGACGCGGGCGGGTTCCCGTTCGTCGCGGTCGCCACGGCGAACGGCGCGCGCACCACCGAGCTGCTCGCCCGCACCGCCGAGCGCCTCGGCGACCGCCCCTGGGGCGCGGGCATCCTCGGCTTTGTCCCCGACGACCTGCGCGTCGCCCAGCTCGCCGCGATCCGCGTGGCGCGGCCGCGGTGCGTCCTGGTCGCGGGCGGCAAACCGGGGCAGGCCAAAGCCCTGGAAGCCGAGGGGATCGCGACGTTCCTGCACGTGCCCTCGCCGGTCCTGCTTCGCCAGTACCTCGACGCCGGGATCCGCCGGTTCGTCTTCGAGGGCGCCGAGTGCGGCGGGCACGTCGGCCCGAAGGCGAGTTTCGCGCTGTGGGAGGAACAACTGGCCGTCCTCGGCGCCGCGAAGGACGTCGAGGTGCTCTTCGCAGGCGGGATCCACGACGCCCGTTCGGCCGCCATGGTCGCCGCGATGGCCGAGCCGCTCGACGCCGCCGGCGTCCTGATGGGCACCGCCTACCTGTTCACCGAAGAAGCCGTGGCGCACGGCGCGATCACCGGCCTGTTCCAGGACCGCGCGCTCGCCGCGGACACGACCGTCACGCTGGAAACCGCGCCGGGCCACCGCACGCGCTGCCTGCCCAGCCCGTACACGGCGGAGTTCGCGCAGGTCAAAGCCGGTCTGGGGGACACACCCGAAGCGTGGCAACGGCTGGAGGAGCTGAACACCGGACGGCTGCGCGTCGCCAGCAAGGGCGTCCGCCGCGACGGCGAGGCCCTCGACACGGCCACCCAGCTGGCCGAGGGGATGTTCATGGCGGGCGAGGTGGCCGTCCTGCGCGACCGTCGGACGACCATCGCCGAGCTGCACCGCGAGGTCACCGCCGGGAAGACGTTCGTCCACCCGGAAGAACCGGTGCCGGACTCCGGCGACCTCGCGATCATCGGCATGGCCTGCACCTTCCCCGGCGCGTCCGACCTGCCGGCGTTCTGGTCGGCCATCCTCCGCGGCGACGACGCCGTCACCGAAGTCCCCCGCGAGCGCTGGGACCCGGACGTCTACTTCGGACAGTCGACGTCGAAGTGGGGCGGCTTCCTGCCCGCGCTGGACGTCGACCCCCTGGAGTTCGGCATCCCGCCGTCGGCGATGGGCAGCATCGACCCGGCGCAGCTGGTGTCCCTGGAGACGGCGCGCCGCGCGCTGGCCGACGCCGGGTACGCGAACCGGGACTTCGACCGCGAGCACACGAGCGTGGTGTTCGGCGCGGAGGCCGGCGGTGACCTGGCGAACGCGGGCACGCTGCGGTCCCTCCTCGACGGCTACCTCGACGAAGTGCCGCCCGAGCTGCTCGCCCAGCTGCCCGAGCCGACCGAAGACACGTTCCCGGGCACGCTGGCCAACGTCATCTCCGGCCGGATCGCGAACCGCCTCGACCTCGGCGGCGCGAACTACACGGTGGACGCGGCGTGCGGCTCGTCGCTGGCCGCGCTCGACCTCGCGGCGAAGGAACTGCGCGCCGGCACGAGTTCGCTGGTCCTCTGCGGCGCGGTCGACCTGCACAACGGCATCCACGACTACCTGATGTTCACGTCGGCGGGCGCGCTGTCCCCGACGGGCCGCTGCCGTCCGTTCGACGCGACGGCCGACGGCATCGCGCTGGGTGAGGGCGTGGCGTGCTTGGTGCTGAAGCGCCGGTCCGACGCCGAGCGCGACGGCGACCGGATCTACGCGCTGGTCAAGGGTGTCGGCGCGGCCAGTGACGGCAAGGCGCTCGGCTTGACGGCGCCGCGGCCGGACGGTCAGCGCCGGGCGTTGGAGCGGGCGTACCGGGACGCGGGAGTGTCCCCTGTGGACGTGGGGCTGGTGGAGGCCCACGGCACGGGAACGGTGGTGGGCGACGCCACCGAGCTGCGCACGTTGACGGCGTTCTTCGCGGAGGCGGGCGCGGAGGCGGGTTCGTGCGTGCTCGGGTCGGTGAAGAGCCAGATCGGCCACACGAAGTGCGCGGCGGGCTTGGCGGGGCTGATCAAGGCGGCGCTGGCGCTGTGGCACGAGGTGGTCCCGCCGACGTTGCAGCTGACCAGGCCGAACGACGCCTGGGACCCGGCGGCGAGCCCGTTCACGTTCACGACGGCGGCCCGGCCGTGGGCGCACCCGGCCCGGCTCGCCGGAGTGAGCGCGTTCGGCTTCGGGGGGACGAACTTCCACGCCGTCCTGGGCGCGGCACCGGTGGCCCCGGATCGCCGGCACGGGTTGCGGGATTGGACACCGGCGGCCGAGAAGGCTTTGGCCGAGCTGGAACGCGCGGTGGCGGGGCAGCAGCCGCCCACGGCGAGGCGGCTCGGCGCGGCCGACTCCGGCAAGATCGCCGCGGCAGGCGATCCCGGCGGGCTCGCTGCGGCCGGCGACCCCGGCAAGATCGCCTTTCTCTTCCCCGGCCAGGGCAGCCAGCGCACCGGCATGCTCGCCGAGCTCTTCGTCCACTTCCCCGAGCTCGCCGAACTCCTCCGCCTCGCGCCCGACGTCGCCGCGACGGCCTTTCCGCCCCGAGCCTTCACCGCCGAGGCCGCCGACGCCCGGGAAAGCGCCCTCACCGACACCCGGGTCGCTCAGCCCGCGCTCGGGCTCGTCGAAACCGCGGTCGTGAAGCTTCTCGGCCAGCTCAACGTCCACCCAGACTTCCTGGCCGGGCACAGCTACGGCGAACTCGTGGCCCTCTCCGTCGCCGGGGCCTTCGACACCGCGACCCTCCTGCGCCTCAGCCGGGCTCGCGCGCAAGCCATCGCCCAGGTCGCCCGGCCCGGGACGATGGCCGCCGTCAAAGCGAACCGCGACACGCTCACCGCCACGCTGATCGGCCCGGACGTCGTCGTCGCCAACCACAACGCACCCGAGCAGGCCGTCCTCTCCGGACCCGTCGCCGCGGTCGAACGGGCCATCCGGCGGCTCGAAGAAGTCGGCGTCTCCGCCCAGCGGATCCCCGTCGCCTGTGCCTTCCACAGCCCGCTGGTCGCCGGTGCGGGCGAGGTGTTCGCCCGGGAGCTGAGCGAAGCGACGATCGGGACGCCGCGGAAACCCGTGTGGGCCAACCGGACCGCCCAGCCGTACGAAGACGACGTGCGCGGCGAACTGGCCGCGCAGATCGGTGCCCCCGTGCGGTTCCTCGGCCAGATCGAGGCCATGTACGCGGCCGGAGCGCGCATCTTCGTCGAAGCCGGGCCGGGGCGGGTCCTGTCGCGGCTGGTCAAGGACATCCTCGGCGACCGGCCGCACACCGTCGTCGCCTGCGGGCCCGACCTCACCGGCTTCCTGGCCGCGCTCACCGCACTGGCCGAAGCCGGGGTCGACGTCCGGACCGAACGGCTGGCCAGGCCGAAGCCCCCCGAACCGTCCCCGACCGCCTGGGCCGTGGACGGGCGGTCCGTCCGCGCGCCCGGCTCCGCCGTCCCCGCCCTGCCCCCGGCCCGACGAATCCGGAGTACCGCCATGACCCAGCCCGCGCCCGGCCGCGACCAGGCGATCGTGGACTTCCTGCGCACCACCCGCGAGCTCGTCGCCGCCCAGCGGGAGGTCATGCTCGGCTACCTCGGCAGCGCACCCGCGCCCGCCCCAGCGCCTGCCCCGGTGCCGGTGGTGCTCGACGAGCGGCGGATCGAAGAGCCGCAGCCGGAACCCGAAGCGCCGGCCGACGTCCTCGGCACGGTGATCGGCGTGATCAGCGAGCGCACCGGCTATCCGGCCGAGATGATCGCCGGCGACCTCGACCTGGAAGCCGACCTCTCGATCGACTCCATCAAGCGGACCGAAATCGCCGGCACGCTGCTGTCCCGCCTCGGCCTCCCCGCCGACGACCGCACCGACCAGCTCAGCCGCGACCGCACGGCGAACGCGCTGACGGCACACCTGGAAAGCTGGCTGAACCCCACGCCGGCCACGGAAGCGCCCACCCGGTACCGGCTCGAGCGGGTACCGGTGCCGCTCGACCCGGATCCCGGGCGGCTGCGCGGGAAGACCGTGGCCGCGCCGGACGACGCCGTGCGGGCCGCTTTCGCCGCGGCCGGGGCGGAAGTCGTCACCGGGGACGCGGACCTCACCGTGCTGTTCGCCCGCGACCTCACCGAGGTGTTCACCCGGCTCAAGGCGCTGCGCGGGGACGTTCTCGTGGCGGCGGAGCCGGACGCGGTCCCCGGGTTGAGGGGCCTGGTCCGGTCGGCCGCGCTGGAACGCGAGGGGGTCACGCGGCTCGTCGAGGTCACGCAGGACGTGGCGAAAACGCTGGTGGACGAGGCCCTCAGCGACGGCCCCGCGGTCGTCGGGCACGACAACGCCGGCCGGTTCACCGTCGAGCCGCGGCCGGCGGACCTGCCGTCGATCGCCTACTCCGGCGCCGGTCCGGTCAGCGGCGAACTCGCCGCGCTGGGCCTGGGCCCGGACTCCGTCGTGCTGCTGATCGGCGGGGCCCGGGGGATCACCGCCCACGCGGCGGTCGCCTTCGCCGCCTCCGGGGCCCGGATCGAGCTGGCCGGGCGCACGCCGTGGCCCGGCGAACTTGACGACCTGCCCGCCGATCCGGCCGCGATGCGGGCGGTGCTCGCCGGCCGCGGCGGCTCGGTTGCCGGCATCGAACGCCGGGTGCGGACCGTGCTGGCCCAGCGCGAGATCGGCCGGACCCTCGACCAGATCCGCGCCGCCGGCGGTGCGCCGGCCTACCACGCGCTCGACGTCCGTGACGCGGACGCGGTCCGCCGGCTGGTCGAGGACCTGGGCGGCCGGGTCGACGGCGTCGTCTTCGCCGCCGGGGTGATCGACGACAAGCTGATGGCGGACAAGGACGAAGCGTCGTTCCGGACCGTCTTCGACACCAAAGTGGACGGTGCACGCGCCCTGCTCGAAGCGCTCCAGGCCGAACCCGGGTTCGTCGCCTTCTTCGGCAGCATCGCCGCCGTGCTCGGCAACCGCGGCCAGACCGACTACGCCGCCGCGAACGACGCGCTGGAAACCCTCGGAACGGCTTGGCCGGGTCGTGCCGTCACCGTCCACTGGGGACCGTGGGCGCCGGAGCCGGACCACGGCGGCATGGTCTCGCCGGAGCTGGCGCGCGAGTACGAACGCCGGGACGTCGCCCTGCTCGACCCGGCCGGCGCCACCGCGGCCCTGCTGCGCGAACTCGCCTACGGCACGGACCGTGCGGTGCTGTACACGGCGTCGCTGTGGTGACCCCGGTCGCGATCGTCGGCATGGGTGTGTTCCTGCCCGGCGCGTCCACAGTGGACAAATACTGGCGAAACCTGGTCGACGGCACCGACGCCGTCACCGACGTCCCGCCGCACCGGCGGGACCCGGAGTTCCACGGCCGCGACGGCGCCGCGCCGGACCGCACCCACGGCCGGCGTGGCGGCTTCACCGCGGACACCCTCGACTTCGACCCGGTCGCCCACGGTGTCCCGCCGACGTCCCTCGACGGCACCGAGCCGGACCAACTGACGGCGCTGGCCGTCGCCGTCGGCGCGGTCGCGGACGCTGGTGGCCTCGGCCGGCTCGGCGACCCCGAGCGGATCGGCGTCGTGCTCGGCCGCGGCGGCTACCTCTCGCCCGGGCTGCAGGGCTTCGACCAGCGCGTCCGCACCGTCCGGCAGATCACCCGCACGGTCGGCGAGCTGATGCCGTCGGCCGGTCCGGCCGTCCTCGAACGGTTGCGGACGGCGCTGCTGGAACCGCTCGGCGAGTTCCGGCCCGAGACCGCCGCCGGGCTGGTGCCGAACCTCGCCGCCGCGCGGGTGGCGAACCGGCTCGACCTCGGCGGCCCGGCGTATACCGTCGACGCCGCCTGCGCGTCTTCGCTGGTCGCCGTCGACCAGGCGATCGGCGAGCTGGCCCGCGGCCGCTGCGACGTCGTGCTCGCCGGCGGCGCGCACCAGACGCAGGACGACACGCTGTGGTCGCTGTTCACCCAGCTCGGCGCGCTGTCGCCGAGCCAGCGGATCAGCCCGCTGTCGCGCGACGCGGACGGCATGCTCATCGGTGAGGGCACCGCGATCGTCGTGCTCAAGCGGCTGGCCGACGCCCGCCGCGACGGCGACCGCGTGTACGCCGTGATCCGCGGCTGCGGCACGTCGAGCGACGGGCGGGGCGCGAGCCTCCTCAGCCCGTCCGTCGCCGGCCAGACCCTCGCCCTGCGCCGCGCTTGGGCGGGCCACGATCCCGCGGAGATCGGTCTGCTGGAAGCGCACGGCACCGCGACCCCCGCCGGGGACGCCGCCGAACTGACCACGGTCGCCGACGTCTTCGGCCCGGCGGCCGGGCCCCGCGCGGTGATCGGCTCGGTGAAGTCGATGATCGGGCACACGCTGCCGACCGCCGGGGTCGCCGGGCTGGTCAAGGTGGCCCTCGCGCTGCACCACGGCGTCCTGCCGCCGACGCTGCACTGCGCCGACCCGAACCCGCTGCTCGACAAGACCCGCTTCCGGGTGCTGGCCGAGGCCGAGCCGTGGGGCGCGCTGCCACGGGTGGCCGCGGTCAACGCGTTCGGCTTCGGCGGAGTGAACGCTCACGTCGTGCTCGAAGCCGGGGATCCGGCCCCGAAGCGGCGGGTGCGGGTCGACGAGCCGGAACGCGTGCTGCGTCTGGCCGCGCGCACGCCGGAGGACCTCCTGGACCAGCTCGACACGCCCGGCGCGGGGGACGGCCCGTGCCGGCTCGGGATCGTCGGCCCCGACGAGCGCAAGCGGGCCACGGCCCGGCGGGTGATCGCCAAGGTGGCGGCCGAGGGCCGGTCGTGGCACGGCGCCGGCGACATCTGGTGCAGCGTCGATCCCCTGCTGCCCGGCGGAAAGACCGCGTTCGTCCACCCGGGACTGGAAGCGGGCGGCGAACCCCGCCTCGACGACGTCGCCCGGCACTTCGCGCTCGACCGTCCACAGTGGTCGACGGCGAGTGTGCTCGACCGCGCGGCGAGCGTGTCGGCGGCCGGGCTGCTGCTCGACGACGTCCTCCGGCGGCTGCGAATCCGGCCGGACGCGCTCGCCGGGCACAGCGTCGGGGAGTGGACCGCGATGCAGGCCGCCGGGATGTACACGGCGGCACCGGACGCGGTGGTGCGCTACTGGCCGGACGGCTTCGAGCTGCCGGAGGCGGACTACCTCGTGCTGGGCGCCTCGGCGGCCCGCGTGGCCGAGCTGCTGCCCGCTGACCTGGTCGTTTCCCACGAAAACGCGGCGAAGCAGACGATCGTGTGCGGGCCGCCGGACGTCGTCGCGGATTTCGCGGCGACGTGCCGGGGCGCGGGGATCGTGGCCACGACCCTGCCGTTCCGGTCCGGCTTCCACACCCCGCTGATGGAACCGCACCTCACGCCCTTCGCCCGGCTCGTCGCGGACCTGGACCTGCGCGCGCCGGCGCTGCCGGTCTGGTCGGCGACGACCGCGCGGCCGTACCCGGCGGACCCGGCCGACGTCCGCCGGCTCTACCTCGACCACCTGCTGCGCCCGGTCCGGTTCCGGCAGCTGGCCGAGGCGCTGCACGACGCCGGGTTCCGGGTGTTCGTGCAGGTCGGTGCCGGTCAGCTGGGCTCGTTCGTCGCCGACACGCTCGGCGAGCGGCGGCACCTGGTCGTCGCGGCCGCGTCCGGCACCCGGCCCGGGCTCGCGCAGCTCCGGCGGCTCACCACCGCGTTGTGGACCGAGGGCGGCGACCCGGACTTCGCGGCGCTGGAACCGCGGCGGATCCGGCTCACCACCGGGAATTCCCTGCTCTCGCTGGGGGAGTCGGCGCGCGGCCTGCTGGACGAGCCGGGCCTGCCGGCCGGGGTGCCGGACCCGATCGTCGCCGAGTTCACCGCGCTGCTCACCGAAACGCGCCAGGCCGCGGCGGACGTCGTCGCGGCCGCCCGGCGCCGCGTCGAGTCCACTGTGGACGTGTCCCTGGCAGCCATGCCGTACCTGCGTGACCACCGGTTCTTCCGGCAGCGCGACGACTGGCCCGACGAGTCGGACTTCCGTCCGGTCGTCCCCGCGACGACCCTGGTCGACCTCGCCTGCCGGGCCGTCGAGCGCACCTGGCCGGGGACGGCGGCGGTCGCGGTGCGCGACGCGGTGTTCTCCCGCTGGCTCATCGCCGCTCCGGCGCAGCAGGTGCCGCTGTCGATGAGCCGCGAGGGCGACCACGTGACCGTCGAAATCGGGCCGTACGCGCTGATGACCGTCGAACTCGGGACCTTCTCGCCACCACCGGCCCGGGCCGAAGTGCCCGGACCGGAGACGGCGCCGCCGCTGTCCGCGGCCGAGGTCTACGCGCGGCGCGAGATGTTCCACGGCCCCGCGTACCAAGGCCTGGCCCGGCTGGTAGGCCTCGGCGAGCAGCACATCCGCGGCGAACTGGTCGTCCCGGACGCGCCCGGCGGCCTGCTCGACAACGTCGGCCAGCTGCTCGGCTGCTGGCTGATGGCCACCCGGGCCGACGACCTCCTGGCCTTCCCGCGCTCGATCGGCCGGCTGACCTGGCACGGCCCCGAACCGGCACCCGGGACGCGGCTCGAGTGCCTGGTGCGGGTCCGGTTGCCCCGGCCGGACGTCCTCGAGATGGACGCCCAGCTGACTGGCGACGGTGACGTTTTGGCGAGCATCGAAGGCTGGCGGGACGTCCGGTTCCCGTGCGACCGCGCCGCCCACCGCGTCTACGCGTTCCCGGCGGAGCACCTCCTCGCCGAACGGCGGGACGACGGCTCGGTGGCCGTCACCGACCGCTGGCCGACGGTCGCCGCGCGGGACATCTACGCCGGGATCTACCTCAGCGCGTCCGAACGCGCCGAGTTCGCCGCCGTCCCGCCGCGGCAGCAGCGCGGCTGGCTGCTGCGGCGCATCGCCGTCAAGGACGCCGTCCGCGCCCGGCTCGGCGAACCCGTCTACCCGGCGGAAATCCGCGTCCACGACGACGGCACGGTGTCCGGACGGCACCGGGACCTGCCGCGCTTCGCCGTCCCGGTCGAGCTGGACGGCGACACCGCCATCGCACACCTCGGGAGCACGAAATGACCATCGCGTCCACCACGTTCGACGTCGTCGCCGAGCTGCTCGCCGAGCTCGTCGGCGACGCCGAAGTCCTCGGCGTCGAGATCACGCCCGACACGACGTTCCACGAGGACCTCCAGCTGGAGAGCATCGACCTGGTGACCTTCGCGAGCATCCTCGCCGAGCACTTCGGGCCGGACGTCAACCTCGCCGAGTACCTGGCGGAGAAGGACCTCGACGACGTCATCGGCCTGACCGTCGGCGACATCGCCCGGTTCGTGGGGGAGCGCACGTGCCCACGATGACCGTCAACGGGCTGCGCACGAACGTGCAGCTCGTGCCCGCCGGCGGCACCGAAACCGTGGTGTTCCTGCACGGCATGGGCACCGACAGCCTGGCGAGCTTCTACCTGACCCTGGCCCCGCCGGTCGCGGCCGCCGGGATCGACGTGATCAGCTACGACCTGCGCGGGCACGGCAAGACCGAGCGGCCGGAGCGCGGGTACACGCTCGGGGACTTCGTCGCCGACCTCGACGACCTGCTGCGGCAGCTCGGCGTCGACCGGCCGGTGCACCTGGTGGGCAACAGCTTCGGCGGCACGCTGGCCTACAGCTACGCCGTCGCGTGTCCGTCCCGGGTCCGCAGCATCGTGTGCATCGAATCCGAGCCGGCGACCGAGGTGTGGGCGGAGAAGATGAGCGCGATCCTCGCGCACACCGTCCGGTTTCTACAGGTGGAGGAGAGCTTCGACTGGATCGAGGCGAACTTCAGCGCCCACCACCGGCGGCTCGCGCGGATGGCGGCCGAGCGGATCACGTCGACGAAGATGGCCGAGGAGGTCCCGCTCGGGCCGTTGCTGACGTGGGAGCAGGTGGCGGCGATCGGCTGCCCGGTGCTGTCCATCCTGGGCAGTCACGGCTACCAGGCCGACGACCTCGAAGCCCTGACGTCGCTGCTGCCGAACGGCGAGCTGCACGTGTTCGAGGGGCAGGGGCATTCGGTGCTGGTGGAGCAGCACCGGGAGGTGCGCGAGCTGGTGCTTCGCTGGATCGGGCGGCACGCGGCGTGAGGTTCCTGCTGGTCGTGCCGCCACTGGCCGGGCACGTGGCGCCGTTGCGCGGGGTGGCCGAGGTGCTTTCCGCGCGGGGCCATTCGGTCGCCTGGTGCGGTCCCGAGCCCACTCTGTCCACTTTGGTCGGTGGTCCGGTGTTCCCCGCCGGGGATTCCGCGCCGTTCGAGCTGTCCCTGCGGCCGCCGGGGTTGCGCGGGTTCGCGGCGCTGAAGTACCTGTGGGAGTCGTACCTGGTGCCGCTCGCGGACGCGATGGTGCCGGGCGTGGCGTCGTCGGTCTCGGCGTTCGAGCCGGACGTGGTCGTGGTGGACCAGCAGGCGATGGCGGGGGCGCTGGTGGCGGCGCGGTGCGGGCTGCCGTGGGCGACGTCGGCCTCGACGTCCACCGAGCTGGCCGACCCGCTGGGGTCGTTGCCGAAGATCGCCTCCTGGGTTTCGGAGCTCCAGGCCGGGCTGCGCGCTCGCCACGGGGTGCTGCTCGGCGACCTGCGGTTCTCACCGCACCTGGTGCTGGCGTTCACGACCCGCGCCTTGGCCGGAGATCCCCGCCTGGCGGTGCCGGTGGCGTTCGTCGGGCCGGTGCTGCCGGTCGCGTCGGACGAGTGGTCCGTTGTGGATGGACGACCGCTGGTCGTGGTCACGCTGGGGACGTCGAACGCCTCGGCGGGCGCGAGGTTCCTCGCGGAGAGCGTGGACGCGCTGGCCGGGATGCCGTCGGTGCAGGGGCTGGTGGTGGATCCGGCCGGCGCGCTGATCAGCGAGAGCGTGACCTTGGCCCGGCGGATCCCGCAGGTGGCGGTGTTCGCGAGGGCATCGGCGGTGGTCTGCCACGGCGGCCACAACACGGTGTGCGAAGCGTTGGCGGCCGGGGTGCCGTTGGTGGTCGCCCCGATCCGCGACGACCAGTCGATGCTGGCCCAGCAGGTGGTCGCGGCTTCGGCGGGGGTACGGCTGCGCTTCGACCGCGCGAAGGCGGCGGACATCCGCAAGGCGATCGAGTCGGCCCCGGAGTACGCGGAAGGGGCGGCGCGAATCCGCGAGTCGTTCGAGGCAGCCGGCGGCGCGGAAGAGGCGGCGACGCACCTGGAGGCGTTGGGTTGACCTCGCGGAGTCCCGGTCAGCGTCCGCGCATGACGGCGGCGGCCGCTCCGCGGGTGCGGACGCCGGTGCGGTCGAAGATGTGCTCCAGGTGCTTGCGCACGGTGGCCACCGAGATGTACAGCTCACGCGCGATTTCGGAGTTGCCCAGCCCGGCGTCCACGAGACGCAGAACCTGCTGTTCGCGGTTGGTCAGTTTCGGCAAGCCGGCCGGGTGGCGCCGGGCGTCGTGGATCTCCCACAGGTGTGGACGCAGGAGCTGGAGGACCAGCCGATCGCGTTCGGTGAAGTCGTGGCCGGGCCCGCGCCACAGGGAGATCTTGCGGACGATGCCGGCCGGAGCGGGAATCGCGAGATGCATGCCGTACCGGAAACCCTCGGCACGGCGGTAGTCGGCGTAATGCCGAACTTCGCGTAACTGCGTCCAGGTGTAGAAGTCGGACCACCGGACCGGCGTCAGCCGATCCCCGGTGCGTTCGGGATACGTACACGGTTCGAAGCTGCGTAACGATTCCCAGTACTCGGTGACCTCGACGTCGCCCTCCGCGCCGAGTTCGAGTGTCCGGTCGCCACCTTCCCACCACTGGTCGCGCATCGGCAGCTCGTGCGGAAGGTCGAATTCGGGACAGGAGATGGCTTCGCAGGGGATGAGCAGCGCCAGCCGGTCGAGAAGCGCCCACGGCAGCCCGGCAGTCGGCTCATCGCGGCGGCCTTCTTCGACCACGGACATGAGCAGACGCAGGTCGGCTTCGGTCAGCAATTCATCATCGGCCCGGATCGCCGTCCCATCCGGTTGCCGGATCGAGGACCAGGTGCGGCAGGACGAGCGCGACCGCCTTGGCGCGAGTGCGGACGCCGGTGCGATCGAAGATGTGCTCGATGTGCTTGCGCACGGTCCCGACCGAGACGAACAGCCGTCGCGCGATGTCGGCGTTGCTCAATCCTTCGGCGACGAGCCGGAGGACGTCCAGTTCTCGTGGAGTGAGCCGGGGTACGCCCGCGCGGCGTCGCCGGGCATGGAGGTGGATCTCGTGCAGGTGCGGTCTGAGCAACTGCAGGACGAGCCGGTCGCGCTCGTCGAAGTCGCGTCCGCCGTCCCGCCAGATCTGCATCCTCCTGGTGTGGCCGAAGGGGGCAGGCAGGGAAACGAGCAGGCTGAAGCGGTGGCCCTGACGGCCGTAGAGCTCCGCGTACATCGGAGCGCCTCGCAGTTCCCGGGTGGAGTAGAAGTCGGACCACAACGTGATGCTGGTGAGATCCCCGGTGCGGTCGGGGTAGGCGCATGGCAGGAACGTCCTGCGCAGCTGCCAGAACCCGTCGTTCGACCGGCTGTCTCCCGCACCGTCGAACTCCAGCTGCCGTTCGCCGTCGGCGAGCGTCTGGAACACCGGCACCTGCCTGCCGGTGACGTCGAGTTCCTTGAAAACCAGTGAATCCCCCGGGACCAGCGCGAGCAGGGCCTCCAGCGCGGCCCACGGCATGGCGTCGGTGGGATCGTCGCGCATGCCTGCTTCCGCCACTTGTACCAGTGCGCGAAGATCACGCTCGGACAGATTCGTGGCCATCGGTGACCACCCCCTCGTCGAAAGCATCGTACGCTCCAGGGCCGGGAAGATACGCCTTGAGGCGAATATCTTCTTCGCTCTGCTCGTCGCATCCTCGGACGGGGAACACGAGGAGGAGGCCATGTCGTCAATTGCCGAACCGGAAGTATCGGGTGACGAGGATCCCCGGACGGTGCTGGTCAGCTGGATCCGGGCCAAACGCGGAAAATTGGAAACATACCTGGAGCGAGCCACGTCCCACCGGCGTCGGCTGCTCAACCTGAACGGCGTGACGGGAACTTTGGCCACGACCCTCACCGCGGCACCGGCCCTGGGCGGGAAGCCGGTCGCGGACTGGTTGACGGCGACCTTGGGGCTGTCGTCTCCGGCCTGGCGGCTGCTTTGCGCGGCCGCGATGTTCTGCTCGCTCACCGCCACGATCGCGACCCAGGCGCTGAAATCCCACTCCGTCGACGAGCGCGTCAGACGGGCGCAGGCTGCCCGAGCCGGCCTCGAGATGCTCGAAGTCGGTTTGTCCGCGCGAAAGATCGATTACGCGGAAGCGGTGGAAGAGTACTCCGATTGCATCAAAGACACGAGCTTCGTCGGCGGTCTGTGATCACTGCCGGACGTGGAGTGCCAAGAGGTAAGAACTCGCAGCGAAGAGAATCGAGGGAAATCATGGCTGAAGTTGCCGATTTTGTCGTCATCGACCGGAACGAAGTCGAGCAGTCGGTCGGCGGCAAGTGGAAGTCGCCGCCGTTCGCCACCGGAGCGAGGAACATCCTCAAGGCCGACGGTGTCGAGCGGAACAATGCTTGCATCACACTCACCTTCAGCGTGCACAAGGACGCGCCGCACGGCTTCAGTGCCATCCGCATCATCGTGAACGATCACCCACTTCCGCAACTGGTGCAGGGCAAAGCGGACTCCTACAACACGATCGCGTCGGCGTTCCCCGCATCGCACCTGAAGAGCGGGGGCGGGAACGTGGTCGAACTGCACGCGCAGAACGAGAACCCGTTCGTGGTCCGGCACGTCATCGTTCAGTTCCGCCAGAACACCTAGCTGCGGGCGCGGAAGGTGCGGGCGGCCAGGAAGCTGCCCGCCACCGCGGCCACCGCGGCGATCACCAAGGCCGTCAACACCGACCAGCCGATCGGCCGGCCCAAAGCCAGCGCCCGCGTCGCGTCGATCGCGTACGTCAACGGGTTCACCGCCGAAACCGCGCGGACCCACGCCGGCATCGTGTCCAGCGGCATGTACGCGCTCGACGAGAACATCAGCGGGAACATCACCACGAACGACGCCGCCTGGAGCGTCTCCGCCTTGCGCAGCCACGTCGTGATCGCCACGAACACCCAGCTCAGGCACCAGCCGACCACCAGCGTCAGCACCAACGCCAAGCCCAGGCCGACCACGCCGCCCGCCGGGCGGAAGCCCAGGAACGCCACGCTCGCCAGGGCCGTCACCGCCAGCTGGACGCCCAGCCGCGCCGAGTCCGCCAGGGTGCGGGCCACCAGGACCGAGAACAGCGAGATCGGCAGGCAGCGCAGGCGGCCGGTGAAGCCGCCGTAGATCTCCGCCAGGAGGCCCGCCCCCGAGCTCATCGCCGTCGTCATCGCGATGTTGACCAGCGTCGCCGGCACCAGGAAGTTCACGTAACCCTGGTAGGCCGCGACCCCCGGTAGGGCGCCGACGCCGCTGAACACCTGGCTGAACAGCAACAGCAGCACGATCGGCTGCAGCAGGCCGAAGAAGACCAGCCGGCGGTCGCCGAACGCCGTGCGCAGCGATCGGGCCGTCAGGACGCGGACCTGCGTCCAGAAGCCCGATTCCGGCCACGCCGCCGGATCGGCCAGCGCGGCGACCGCCGCGTGGTGGCGGGACTGCGTCACGATGCCGCCCGGTGCAGCGAAAGGTAGACGTCGTCGAGCGTCGGCTCGGTCACCGTCAGGTCGCGCAGGGGTGCGCCCGCCGCGTCGAGGGCGCGGACCACCACCGGGATGTCGCCCGGGCCGGAGAGCGGCACCGTCAGCACCAGCCCGGCGCGGCCGGCCGCGAGACCGAGGCGTGCCAACGCGTCCGCCGCGCGCCGCAGCGCCAGTTCGGTGCCGAACGTGCAGGTCGCGGTGCGGGTGCCGAGCCGGGCCTTCAGCTGCGCCGGCGTCCCCGACACCGTGATGTGCCCGAAGCCGAGGACGACGACGTGGTCGGCCAGCCGGTCCGCCTCCTCGAGGTACTGGGTGGTGAGCACGACCGTGGTGCCGCGCGCCGCGAGGCCCTCGACGATCGACCACAGCCCGGCCCGGCTCACCGGGTCCAGGCCGGTGGTCGGCTCGTCGAGGAAGAGCACCTGCGGCGCGCCGACCAGGCCCGCGGCCAGGTCCAGCCGGCGCCGCATCCCGCCGGAGTACGTCCCGGCCGGGCGGTCGGCCGCGTCTTCGAGGCCGAAGGCGGCGATCAGTTCGGTGGCGCGCGCGAGCGCCTGCCGCGGTTTCGCGCCCAGCAGCCGGGCGATCAGCACGAGGTTCCCGCGGCCGGACAGCGTGTCGTCGACCGCGGCGAACTGCCCGGTCACCCCGATCCGCCGCCGGACCGCGCGGCCGCGCTGCACGACGTCGTAACCGCAGACGCGGGCCGTGCCGGCGCTCGGCCGGACGCGGGTGCTGAGGATGTCGATCAAGGTGGTCTTCCCGGCGCCGTTGTGGCCGAGGACCGCCAGCACCGCGCCGCGGGCGACGGTGAGGCTGATCCCGGCGAGCGCAGTGACTTCGCCGTACTGTTTCGCGAGGTCCGTCACGGCGATGACCGGCTGGGGCATGGCCGCTCCTTTCCTGCCTCGCAAAAGGTATCGGGACCGGGCCGTCGCGATCAAGAACTCCGCCGCCATTCGCCGGGCACGTGACAATTTTTGCGGAATCGGATCGCACCTGCGTGACAAGGGCTGACCTGCGTGACCCTTCCGGGCACAGGCGATCCCTCGCGCGTGACAAAGAATCGGAAGCGGCTTGTTCACCCGGAAACACGGAGGTAGCTTTGCCGAAATTTCCCCATTTCCCGAGGTGACGACCCGTGAAGTTTTCGTGGAAGTCGAGAAAGCCCGCCTTCGGCCTGGCCGCCGCGACCGCAGCGGCGGTCGCGGCGACCGTCGCGCTCGTCGGGGCGGGCCCGAGCCAGGCCGCGCCGGTGAGCCTGACGCTCAACTACAACTGCCCGTTCCCGCTGATCGGCGACCAGGTGCTGTCGGTGAAGATCGACACCAACCTGCCCGACAACGCCGTCGCGGGCGCGTCGTCGACCCCCATCACCTTCGACGTCGACGTCACCGTGCCGGAGACCGCCACCGAGGGCCTCGCCCTGGTCGGCGCCACTTCGCTGGACGGCTCGGCGAAGGCCGCGGCCGTGCTCAAGTACCCGGTCGACAAGACGCTGAACCTGAACCTCCCGCTGACGATCGCCTCGACGCCGGTGCCGCCTTCGGGCGCGTTCCACGTCAAGAGCAGCGGCAAGGCGCCGGCGGTGACGTTCCCCAGCCCCGGCACCGCGTCGGTGACGGTCGGGAACTTCAGCACGACGATGACCCCGCGCACCGCGGACGGCCAGCCGACCGACCTCGGCACGTTCACCTCGGACTGCGTCGCGGTCCCGGGCCAGAACCAGCAGCTGGGCACGTTCGAGATCAAGCCGGCGGGCGGCACGACGACGCCGACCACCCCGACCACGCCCACGACGCCGACCACCCCGACGACGGAGCCGACGACTCCCACGACGGAGCCGACGACGCCGACCACGGAGCCGACGACCCCGACGACGGAACCGACCACTCCGACCACGGAGCCGACGACCCCGACGACGGAGCCCACAACACCGACGACGGAGCCCACGACTCCGACCACTCCCACGACCGAGCCGACGACCCCGACGACCCCGACGACGGAGCCCACGACGCCGACGACCGAGCCGACGACCCCGACGACGGAACCCACGACGCCGACGACGGAACCCACGACGCCGACCACGGAGCCGACGACCCCGACGACGGAACCGACCACCCCGACGACCGAGCCCACCACCCCGACCACCCAGCCGACGACCCCGAGCACCACGCCGACGAACCCGCCGGGCGGCGTCGAGGTCAAGTACTCCCTGCAGGGCAAGTCGGTCCTCAAGCAGCTGCACGCCACGCTGCCGCTCGGCCCGGGCACCCTGGACGCCAAGCTCGACGCGGCCTCCGGCAAGTTCGGCGCCCAGCTCGTGCTGCCGAAGTCCGACGTCCACTTCCGCGTCCTCGGCTTCATCCCGGCGTCCGCGACGGTGAAGCTCGACCAGGTCGGCGCGATCACCGGCACCCTCACCGCCGGTGCGGTCAAGGCGAACGCCCAGGTCGACGTCCAGCTCACCAAGGTCCGCGTGTTCGGCTTCCCGATCCTGTCGTCGAAGTCGTGCCACACGGTCAAGCCCGCGGACGTGCCGCTCGTTTCGGCGCCCGGCTTCGACCCGCTCAAGGGCGGCAAGCTGACCGCGACCTACGGCATCCCGCAGTTCACCGGCTGCGGCTTCCTCACCGGCCTGATCACCGGTATCACCTCCGGCCCCGGCAACAAGCTGGACGTGAACCTCACCAAGAAGTGAACTCGATGAAGCTGATCCGTTCCTCCCTGCCGCTCGTGCTGGCAGTGGCCGCGTTCTCGCTCGGCGCCGCGCAAGCCGCGCCGGGCGAGAACGCCCCAGCGGTGCAGGCGGCCACGCAGATCCCGTTCGGCTTCACCCTCGGGGACGCGCAGCAGCCGACCACGAGCCACGTGGCCAAGCTCGGCTCCGACATCGCCTTCCCGCCGGGCACCTTCGACGGCGCGCTGGGCGGCCTCACGAGCACCGTACCGATCACCGGCAAGCTGGCCATCCCGCCGGCGGACGGCTACTTCGTCGCGTTCCGGTTCATGCCCACCACCGGCCGGGTCGAGATCGTCCCGGACGGCGACGCGAGCGGGACGGCGACCGTCCACACGGGCAAGGACAAGGACTGCAAGGCCACGCAGACCAACATCTGCGCCGACACGGACGTGACCGCGAAGGTGTTCATCAAGCTCTCCGACGTGCGGGTGGACGGCAAACCCCTCGACGTCGGCCCGGACTGCCGCACCGCCCAGCCCGCGGCGGTCACCATCAAGGCGCTGGTGCCGATCTCGCTGCCCGCGCCGCCGGTGAAGGTGACGTCGACCTTCACCACACCGGAGTTCGCCGGGTGCGTCGGCCACGAGGACGTCAGCCGGCTGCTCACCGGCCTGGTTTCCGGGCCGGGCAACACCTTCGTCTCGAACCTCCAGCTGCGCTGCTTCAGCACCGGGTGCAAGCCATGACGATCCAGGTGCAGGAGAAGGCCGCGAACGGCCTGCGCGAGTTCGGCCGGATGTGCGCGATGGGTCTCGACGTCCTGCTCGCCATGCTCCGCCGCCCGTACCAGGTGCGGGAGTTCGTCCAGCAGTTCTGGTTCATCGCCAGCGTGTCCATCACCCCGGCGATCCTGGTGTCGATCCCGTTCGGCGCGGTCATCTCGCTGCAGCTCGGCTCGCTGACCAGCCAGATCGGCGCCCAGCAGTTCAACGGCGCGGCGAGCGTCCTGGCCGTGGTGCAGCAGGCCAGCCCGATCGTGACGACGCTGATCATCGCCGGCGCGGGCGGCAGCGCCATCTGCGCCGACCTCGGCGCCCGCAGCATCCGCGAGGAGATCGCCGCGATGGAGGTGCTCGGCGTCTCGCCCATCCACCGGCTGGTCGTGCCGCGCGTGCAGGCCGCCGTCGGGGTGTCCGTGCTGCTCAACGGCCTGGTCAGCGTGGTGGGCGTGCTCGGCGGCTACTTCTTCAACGTGATCGTCCAGGGCGGCACCCCCGGCGCCTACCTGGCCAGCTTCAACGCCCTCGCGCAGCTGCCCGACCTCGTCGTCAGCTCGATCAAGGCCGTCATCTTCGGCTACCTCGCCGGGGTCGTCGCGGCCTACCGCGGCCTGAACCCGAAGGGCGGGCCCAAGGGCGTCGGCGACGTCGTCAACCAGTCCGTCGTCATCACGTTCCTGCTGCTGTTCTTCGTCAACACCGTGCTCACCGCGCTGTACCTGCAGCTCGTCCCGGCGAAGGGAACCTGAGTGGCCATCCTCGGCAAACCCGGCGACCGGCTGTTCGACCTCGGCGACCAGCTGCTCTTCTACGCCCGCGCGCTCGCCGCCGTCCCGCTCGCCGTCACCCGCTACTTCCGCGAAGTCGTGCGGCTGCTGGCCGAGGTGACGTTCGGCAGCGGCGCGCTCGCGGTGATCGGCGGCACGATCGGCGTGATGGTCGGGCTGTGCGTGTTCACCGGCGTCACCGTGGGCCTGCAGGGCTTCAGCGCGCTGAACCAGATCAACATCTCGGCGATGACCGGCTTCCTGACGGCGTACTTCAACACGCGCGAGATCGCGCCGCTGGTCGCCGGGCTCGCGCTGTCGTCCACTGTGGGCAGTGGGTTCACCGCGCAGCTCGGCGCGATGCGGATCTCCGAAGAGATCGACGCCCTCGAAGTGATGGCCGTGCGGAGCATGCCGTACCTGGTCACCACCCGGATCGTCGCCGGGTTCATCGCGATCATCCCGCTGTACGTCATCGGCCTGCTGATCTCCTACCTCGGCTCACGGCTCACCACGGTCGTTTTCTTCGGACAGTCCGGCGGCACGTACGACCACTACTTCACGCTGTTCCTGCCGCCCGGCGACGTGCTGTGGTCGTTCGGCAAGGTGCTCGTCTTCAGCGTCGGCGTGATCCTGACGCACTGCTTCTTCGGCTACCGCGCGAGCGGCGGGCCGGCCGGGGTCGGTGTCGCGGTCGGCCGGGCGGTGCGGACGTCGATCGTGCTGATCAGCGTGCTCGACCTGTTCCTGTCGCTGGCCATCTGGGGTGCGACGACCACGGTGAAGGTGTCCGGATGAGCCGGTTCCGCACGCAGCTCGCCGGGGTCGCCTTCCTCGGCGTGCTGGTCCTGCTCGGCTGGCTCGCGGTGGCGATCTACGACAAGGACTTCGACGACGCCGAGCTGGTGACGCTGCGGGCGGACCGCGTCGGCAACCAGCTCGCGCCGACCGCGGAGGTCAAGGTCAAGGGCGTCCCGTTCGGCGAGGTCCGGGCGGTGCGCAGCACCCGCGCGGGCGCCGAGATCGACCTCGCGCTCGACCCGGCGAAGATCGGGCTGCTGCCGGGGAACGTGTCCGCGCGGCTGCTGCCGAAGACGGTGTTCGGCGAGCGGTACGTCAACCTCGTGCTGCCGGACAGTCCACAAGGGAAGCTCCGGGCCGGTGACGTGATCGCCCAGGACCGGTCCAGCAACGCCATCGAGCTGGAACGCGTGCTCGGCGACCTGCTCCCGCTCCTGCGCGCGGTCCAGCCGCAGAAGCTGAACAGCTCGCTCGGCGCGATCTCCCAGGCCCTCGACAACCGCGGCAAGCCCCTCGGCGACAGCATCGTGCAGCTGCAGGACCTCCTGGGCCAGGTGAACCCGCTGATGCCGCAGTTCAAGGCCGACATCACCGCGCTGGCCGACGCATCCGACGTCTACACGAAGGCCGCGCCGGACATCCTGCAGGCGCTGAGCGACCTGTCGACGACCGCGAAGACCATTGTGGACACTCGCGCGGACCTCGACAACCTCTACGCGAGCGTCACCAGTGCCACCGGGCACCTCAACGACTTCCTGCGCAAGAACAAGGACAACCTCATCGGTGTCTCGGCGGCCAGCCGGCCGGCGCTGGAGCTGCTGGCGCGCTACTCGCCCGAGTTCCCGTGCCTGTTCGACGCGGTCAACCGGCTCAAACCCCAGATGGAGAAGGCTCTCGGCAAGGGCACGAACGAACCGGGCCTGCACGTGACGCTCACCGTCCAGGACCCGCGCGAGAAGTACGTGCCCGGCCGGGACACCCCGCGGTTCGACGCCACCGGCGGGCCGAAGTGCTACGGCGGCGGCGCGGCGGCCGCAGGCCCGGCGGACGGCGACCTCGGCCCCGCGAACTCGCTGGGCGAACGCCAGCTGGTCGCGGAACTGCTGCGTCCGACGCTCGGTGAGGTGCCGGACTGGAGCAGTGTCCTCATCGGACCGGCGCTGCGCGGAACGGAGGTGACCGTCCGATGAGGAGCATCACCGGACCGGCCGTCAAGGGGCTGATCTTCTTCCTGGTCACCGCGGCCGCGACGGCCGTGCTCGCCGTCACCATCGCCAACTCGAACGTCGGCGCGACCATCGGCTACACCGCCCGTTTCACCGACGCGACCTCGGTCAACCCCGGCGACGAGGTGCGGATGGCCGGCGTCCGGATCGGCCAGGTCGACTCGGTGCGGGTCGTCGAACACCGGCTCGCCGACGTCGAGTTCTCGGTCGGCCGCACGCACCGGCTCACCGCGTCGGCGTCAATCACCATCCGCTACCGCAACCTGGTCGGCCAGCGGTACCTCGCGGTCGACCCCGGCGCCACCGACACCTCGCCGACGCTGGCCGAAGGCGCACAGATCCCCCTGGACCGGACCAGGCCGGCGCTCGACCTCACGGCGCTGTTCAACGGCTTCAAGCCGCTCTTCCAGGCGCTGTCACCCAACGACGTCAACCAGCTGTCCTTCGAGATCATCCAGGTCCTGCAGGGGGAGGGCAGCACGATCGACAGCCTGCTGCGGCACACCGCGTCGCTGACCTCCACCCTGGCCGGGAAGGACGCCCTGATCGGCCAGGTGATCGGGAACCTCAACACCGTCCTCGACACGCTGAACGCCCAAGGCGACCAGTTCGACACGCTCGTCGACACCACCGCCCAGCTGGTCACCGGCCTCGCCGCGGACGCCAAGCCGATCGGGCAGGCCATCGGCGGCCTCGGCGAACTGACCACCGCGACGGCCGGGCTGCTCGACCAGGGCCGCCGTCCGCTCAAGGACAGCGTCGCCGCGCTCGGCGACCTGTCGAAGAACCTGGCCGACAACACCCCGGTGTTCCAGCAGTTCATCGACAACCTCCCGAAGAAGCTGGACCGGATCGGCACGCTCTTCTCCTACGGTTCGTGGGCGAACTTCTACCTCTGTTCGGTGCAGACCGACGCGAAACCGGCCCCGGGCGGACCACCACCGGGCATCCCCGTCACGGCTGCGAGGTGCCGGTGAAACCGTTCCGCAGCCGCAACCCGATCGCCGTCGGCGCGGTGACCGCGCTGGTCATGGCCCTGATCGGCAGTGCCACCTTCTTCTCCGACGACCTGCCGCTCATCGGCGGCGGCACCACCTACAAAGCCGAGTTCCGCGAGGCGGCCGGGCTCAAGCCGAACGACGAAGTCAGGGTGGCCGGGGTGAAGGTCGGCGAGGTCACCGACGTCCGGCTGGCCGGCGACCACGTCGAGGTGCTGTTCCGGGTCCGCGACACCTGGGTCGGCAACCGGACCACGGCGGCGATCAAGATCAAGACATTGCTGGGACAGAAGAACCTGGTGCTCGACCCGGTCGGCAACGCGGAGCTGAACCCCGACCAGCCGATCCCGGCCGAACGCACCAGCTCGCCCTACGACGTCACCGCCGTGTTCAACGACCTGGCGAGCACGGTCGGCGCCATCGACACCGACCAGCTCGCGCAGGCGTTCCGGGTGCTGTCCGACACGCTCGGCGCGTCCGCTCCCAGCGACGTCAAAACGGCCTTCAACGGGATCGCGGCCCTGTCTCAGACGCTGGCTTCCCGGGACGAAGAACTGGTGAAGCTGTTCCAGAACACCAACCAGGTCTCGAAAACGCTCGGTCAGCGGTCCGACCAGATCCAGGCGCTGATCCGCGACGGCAACACCCTGCTCACCGAACTCAACGCCCGCAAGGACGCCATCGCGAAGCTGTTCACCGGCATCAAGAACCTTTCGATCCAGCTGCGCGGGCTGGTCGCGGACAACCAGAAGACGCTCGGGCCGGCCCTCGACCAGCTCGAGCGCGTGGCGACGGTGCTGCAGCAGAACCAGGGGAAGCTGGAGGACAGCCTCCGCCTGGCCGGCCCGTTCTACCGGCTGCTCGGCAACGCCGTGGGCAACGGCCGGTGGATCGACACCTACATCTGCGGGCTGATCCCCACCGGCACCACGCCGGGCAGCTGCCAGCCACCGAAGAACGGGGGACGCTGATGGCCCACCAGCTGATCGACCTGGGCGCCGAGGCGCGCCGGCGAACGCGATTGCGGGCCCTCGCGCTCGGTGTCGTGCTCGCGCTCGTCGTCTCGGCCGCCTGGCCGGTCGTGACCGCACCGGCCGAGCGGACGCTGACCGCGTACTTCACCGCCGCCGTCGGGATCTACCCGAACTCGGACGTCCGCGTCCTCGGCGTCGCGATCGGCTCGGTGTCCAAAGTGGAACCCAACGGCACCGACGTCAAGGTGACCATGACCCTGAAGCCCGGGGTCCAGCTGCCGGCGGACGCCGGGGCCGTCGTCATCACGCCGAGCCTGGTCGCCGACCGGTACGTGCAGCTCACACCCGTCTACCGCGGCGGGCCGCAGCTGCCCGACGGCGCGTCGATCCCGCGGGGGCGCACGGCGACCCCGGTCGAGGTCGACGACCTGCTGCACAGTCTCAACCAGCTGATGTCCGCGCTCGGGCCGCAGGGCGCCAACAAGGACGGCGCGGTCAGCGAGGTGCTGACCCGGTCGGCGGACTACCTGAACGGCACCGGGCAGACCATCGGCACGGCCATCAAGAACCTCGGCGAGTTCGCGCGCGCAGCGAGCGACTCGAAGGACGACCTGTTCGGTTCGGTCGACAACATCAGCAAGTTCACCGCGATGCTCGCCGCCAACGACGGCCAGGTCAAGCAGGCCATCGCGCAGATCGCTTCACTGAGCAAGGTGCTGGCCGACCAGCGTGACCAGTTCTCCGGCGCGCTGACCGAACTGACCCAGGCGCTGAGCGTCGTGCAGGGGTTCATCAAGGACAACCGGGGGCGCGTTCAGTCCGATGTGGACAAACTCGCGGAGGTCACCAAGGTGCTGGTGAACCAGAAGGACTCGCTTTCCGAAGCACTGCAGGCGGCCCCGAACGCCCTGACGAACCTCCTGGGCGCCTACGACCAGGCGAACGGGACCATCGACGGCCGCGGCAACCTCCTCGAATTCGCGGAGCCGAAATGAGATCCCTCGTCAAGCTGGCCGCGGTCGTGACGCTCGCGCTGGTCACCACCGGCTGCGGCAGCGGCGTGAGCGTCTACGACATCCCGCTGCCGGGCGGCGCCGCGCTCGGCGACCACCCGATCCACGTGACCGCGGGCTTCACGAACGTGCTGGACCTGGTCCCGCAGTCCGGGGTCAAGGTCAACGACGTCCCGGTCGGGCAGGTCGTCAAGGTCGAGCTGGCGCCCGACGGGCACAGCGCGGTCGTCGAACTGCTGCTCAACGGCGACGTCGACCTGCCCGGCAACGCCGTCGCCCGGCTGCGGCAGGCGAGCATCCTCGGCGAGAAGTTCGTCGAACTCGCCCCGCCGGGCGACGCGACACCGTCGGGCCGGCTGCTCGACGGCGCCACCATCCCCCTGGACCAGTCGACGTTGACGCCCGAGATCGAGGAGGTCTTCGGCGCGTTGTCGCTGCTGCTCAACGGCGGCGGTGTCGCGCAGGTCCAGAACATCAGCCACGAGCTGAACGACGCCCTCGGGGGCAAGGAGACCGCGGCGCGCTCCCTGATGTCCAATTTGGACACGTTTGTGAAGGGGCTCGACGAGCACCGCAACGAGATCACCCGGGCCATCGAGAGCGTCAACAAGCTCGCGGCGACGCTGAACGCGCACACCGACCGGATCACCACGACGCTGAACGGCCTGACGCCCGGCATCGGCGTGCTCAACCAGCAGCGCGAAGCACTCGTCGGGATGCTCAAGTCCCTGGACGGGCTGACCTCGGTCGCCGTCGACACGGTGAACCGCAGCAAGGACGACCTCGTCGCGGACCTGCGCGCGCTGGAGCCGGTGCTGCGGCGGCTGGCCGACTCCGGCGACAAACTGCCGAAGGCGATGGAGATGATCTTCACCTTCCCGTTCCCGGACGCGGCTCTGGACACCATCCGCGGCGACTACCTCAACGGGTTCCTGAAAGCAGGCCACTGATGCTGACCCGGTTCGTGCGCGTGCAGGTGACGATCTTCGTGGTCATCGCCGTCGTCGGCGTCGCCTACGTCGGGGCCACCTACGCGGGCCTCGACAAGGTGTTCTTCGACCGCGGCTACACCGTGACCGCCCGGTTCCCGACCGGCGGCGGCATCTTCACCAACGCCGAAGTCACCTACCGCGGCGTGCCGATCGGCCGCGTCGGCGAGCTGCGGCTCACCCCGGCCGGGATGGAAGCCGACCTCGAGATCGACTCCGGCACCGCACCCGTCCCGGCCGACACCGAAGCCGTCGTCGCCGACCGGTCGGCCGTCGGCGAGCAGTACGTCGACCTGCGGCCGCGGGTGGACAGCGGCCCGAAGCTGCACGACGGTTCGGTGATCACCCAGGCCGACACGAAGATCCCGCTGCCGGTCGACGTCGTCCTGTCGACAGTGGACTCCTTCGCGAACTCGGTGCCGAAGCCCGCCCTGCGCACGGTCGTCGACGAGCTGTACAACGCGACGTCCGACGCCGGCCCGGCGCTGGACCAGCTGGTCGGCCGCGGCATCGAGTTCGTGCAGGCGGCGAGCGCGCACGTCGCGCCGCTGACCCGGTTCGTCACCGACGCGCACACCGTGCTCGACACCCAGGTGCAGCAGGCCGGCGCGATCCGCGACTTCGGCGTCAACGCGAAACTGCTGGCGTCGACGCTGAAGGCGTCCGACGGCGACCTGCGGACCCTGATCCCGGCGGTGCCCGCGGCCGCGAACGAGGTCAGCGCGCTGATCCGCGACGCCGGGCCGAACCTCGGCGTGCTGTTGGCGAACCTGCTGACCACCGCGGACGTCCTGGAAGCGCGGCAGGACGGGATCCGCCAGCTGCTGATCACCGCACCGCAGGCGGTGGCCGCGGCCGGCACGATCGTCCGGCCGGACGGGGTCCACATCGGACTGTCGCTGACCTTCTTCGACCCACCGCCGTGCACCACCGGGTACCCGACGCCGTACCGCAACGGTCTGGACACGTCGGTCCGCCCGCTGAACACGGCCGCGCGCTGTGCGCTGCCGAAGGGCGACCCGACGAACGTGCGGGGTTCGCAGAACGCACCGGGAGGACGGCCGTGAGGATGCTTGTGTGGGTGGCCGCGGTCTTGGCGACCGTCGCGGCCGGGTGGTCGGGGTTCACCTGGTGGCAGGCGGCGCACGACGATGGCGTCGCGCGTGCGGTCGTCCGGGAAGAAGCCCTGCAGGAGGGCCGGACGGCGGTCGCCGGACTGACCACTTTGGACTACCGGCAGGCGGCACCCGGGTACCAGCACTGGCTGGACCTCTCCGGCGGCGCGCTGCACGACGAGCTGGCGGCCGACCGGCAGGGCAGCCTCGACCGGATCGCCCAGGCGAAGACCGTCACCACCGGGAAGGTGACCGACGCGGCGGTGACCGAAGTGGACACCGGGGCGGGAACGGCGAAGCTGATCGCCTCGGTCGAACTGGTCGTGGCGCCCGACGGCGGCGACGCCGTGACCAAACGCAACCGGTTCCAGGCCGACCTGACCCGCGAGCCGGGCGGCTGGCGCGTCACCGGCCTCGGCCAGGTACCCGTGGGGGAGGCACCGTGAAGACAGTGACGAAGAAGCGCCCGGTGAAGGTCGCCGGTCGCCACCACTCGGACCCGGACGGTCGTGAGTGGCAAGGCGGGTTAGAACCCGCGTTACCACTCACGACCACCGGGGCACGGCGGCGGGTGTGGGTGGTGCCCGCGGTGGTGGCCGTGCTCATGGCGGGCCTCGCGGTGTGGTTCGCCCTCGAAGCGCGGAGCACGCAGGCGGCGGTCGCGCACAACAGCGCGCTGTCCGATGTCGCCGGCACGGGTGAAGCCGCGAAGCAGGTCAGCGCGGCGCTCGGCACGGTCTTCTCCTACCGCTACGACGATCCGGCCAAGAGCGAACAGGCGGCGAAGGACGTCCTGACCGGGCCTGCGCTCGCGCAGTACGAACAGCTCTTCGGGCAGGTCCGGAAGCTGGCGGCCGAGCAGAAGCTCGTGGTGACGTCCACCGCCGTCGCGTCCGGGGTGAAGCTCCTCGACGGCGACCGCGCGGCGCTGCTGGTGTTCCTCGACCAGACCGGCACGCGCGGCGACGGCCAGCGGAGCACCGGCGCCGCCCAGTTGAGCGTCACGGCCGAGCGCGTCGCCGGGAAGTGGCGCGTCACCGGGATGTCCGCGGCCTGACCATGCGCGAGGACCCCATGACCCTCTCCGAGCTGCTGGCCGGACGCGCCGCGGCGGCGGCTGACGCGCCGGCCATGTCCTGGACCGCCCCGGCGGTCACCGTGACGTGGGCCGAGCTGGACCGGCGCGTCACCGCCATCGCCGCGGCCCTGCGCCGGGTTACCGAGCCGCGGCAGCGGGCGGCGATCCTCATCGAGCCGTCGCCCGACTACGTCGTCGCGTTCCTCGGCGCGCTGCGGGCCGGGCTGGTCGCCATCCCGGCGGGGCCGGATCGCCGGGCGAGTGTGCTCGCCGACGCCGAGCCGTCGATCGTGCTGGCGACCGCGGCCACCGTGCCCGCGATCCGGCGGTTCCTGGCCACTTTGGACACCTGCGGGCACCGGGTGCTCGCCGTGGACGGCGTTCCGGACGCGCCCGGCTTCACCTCGTATCCGGCGGTGCCCGACGACATCGCGTACCTGCAGTACCCGCGCGGGGTGATGGTCACGCACGCGAACGTCGTGGCCAATGCCCGGCAGGTGGCTCAGGTGGTGGGGCGGACCACCGTGGTGAGCCTGCCGCCGAGCGATCCGCTGGGGCTGGTGCTCGGGGTGGCGGTCCCGATCGTCACCGGCCGGCCCGTGGTGAACGACGCGGCCGCTCCCGCGGCGCTGCCGAGGTGTTACGTCGTCGCCGAAGCGACCGCTCTGGTCGCTTGTGGACGGCCGGTCGGCCAGCAGGTCGCGATCGTCGACCGCGACGGACGACGGGGGCCGGTCGGCGAAATCTGGGTCAGCGGGCCGAACGTCGCCCGCGGCTACTGGCGGCGGCCCGAGGAGTCCGCGCGGGTCTTCTGCGCCCGGATCGTCGGCGACGACGAGCCGCGATGGTGGCTGCGGACCGGTGACCAGGGTTTTCTGGACGCCTCGGGCGAGCTGTGCGTCACCGGCCGGAGCTTCGTCGCCGGGCACCGCCCGGAGGACCTCGAAGCGACGGCCGAGCAGGCGCACCCGGCGATCCGGCCGCGCGCGGCGTCGGCGTTCGCCGTACCCGGTGGCCAAGCCGTGGTGGTGCTCGAACTGGCCGACGGCGTCGTCCCGCCGCGCGGCGAGGTCGAGCGGGCGGTGCGGCATGCGGTGTCCACGCGGCACGGGCTGACGCTGCGCCGAGTCGTCGTGCTGCAGTCCTCCATCGGGGACGGCCTGTGGTGACCGGGCCGGCCGAGCGGGCGCTGTCACCGGGCGTCCCGTTCGCCACGTCGTCGTTCGAGGTGACCTGGCCGGAGGTGCCGTTGCCGCCTTTTTCGCCTGCTGGTCCGGGAGCGTGGCTGCTGCTCACCGACGAGCACCCGGCGGCGCTCGGCCGGGCCGTCGCGCTCGCCCTGGCCCTGGCCGCGGCGGGCGACGACGCGCTGTCGCTGCCGCGCGACGACCTCGGCGAGCTGCCCGGCTTCCTGGCCGAACGGCCGGTGCGCGGCGTGGTCTACCTCGCCGGGTCGCCGTACGCCTACCACGACCCGGAGGCCGCGCAGGAGCTGTTGCTCTCGGTGTCGTCGGTGGTCGCGCGGCTCGGCTTCGGCGTCCGGTTCCACCTGGTCACGCAGGCGGCGGGGGAGCCGGGGCTGGCGTTCCTGCGCGGGCTGGTGCGGGTGCTCGCGGTCGAGCGGCCGCAGCTGCGGGCGAGCCTGGTCGACGTCGACGCGCGGTCCGATGTGGACGTCCTCGTGCGCGAGCTGCGCTCGGACGCCCCGGACGACGAAGTCCGCTGGCGGCACGACGTCCGGTACGCGGCACGGCTGGCGCGCGTCCCGTTCGCGGCCGACGTGCCGACCGGGCCCGGCGCGTACGTGGTCACCGGCGGCCTCGGGCCCGCGGCCGCGCGGTGGCTGGCCGGGACGGGGGCCACCCGGATCGTCCTGTGTGGACGTCATGCGGGGGTGCCCGACGCGGTGGTGATCCCCGGCGACATCGCCGAGCCGGGGGTCGCGGAGCGGCTGGTCGCGGCCGCCGTCGCGGACGGCCTGCCCCTGCGGGGCATCATCCACGCGGCGGGCGTCCTCACCGACGACCCGTCGGCCGCCTGGCACCGCGGCGTCCTGGGCGCCCGCCGCCTCCACGAGGCGACGGCGGACACCCCACCGGACTGGTGGCTCCTGGCCACCTCGGCCGCGGCGTTGTTCGGCGCCCCGGGCGAAACCTCCCGCGCCACCGCCGACGCCTGGCTGGACGCCTTCGCCGCCTGGCGCCGCTCCCGTGGCCTCCCCGCCACGACCGTCCAGCTCGGCACCCCCCACCTCCCCGACCTCCCCCGCCCCTACTTCGCCACCCTCTGACACGGGGTCAGGGGAGGGTGGCGCGGAGGGCGAGGATCATCTCGAAGCGGTCGTCCGGGTTGCGGAGGCTCTCGGCGAACAGGGTCTCCAGCTCCTGGGCGCGGGCGCGGACCGTCTGGGGGTGGATCGCGAGGCGGTCGGCGACCTCGCGGACGTTGCCGCACGTCTCCAGCCAGGCGAGCAACGTCCCTGCCAGGCGGTTGTACTGCTTCGGGGTCAATGCCGTCAGCGGGGCGAGACGACGCCGGGACACCTCCGTCACCAGGAACGGCTCCTTGCGCAGCCACAGCGTCGCGAGGTGGTCTTCGCACCAGGTCAGCGGCTCGTCCGGGAGGACCTCCGCCGCCACCAGCCGCAACGCCTCCTGCGCCGTCGCCAGCGAGCGGCCCGCCTGGCGCGGGGGGACCGGCGGGCCCACCGCCGCCCGGTGGCCGGCCAGGGCCGCGGTCAGCGCACGCCGGTCCGCCGGGGCCGGCAGCAGCAGCCGCGGGGTGCCGTCTTCGAAGTCCTCCAGCGCGGCCAGCCCGGTGACGTCGGCGGGGCCGTCGAGCGCCACCGCGACGAGCCGGTGCGGCAACGGCCACTCCGCCGCCGTCGCCGCTTCCTGCACCGTCCGGGACGGCGACGGCGGGTCCGCCAGCAGCAGGTCCAGCAACCGGCGCCGGCGCCGTTCCAACGCGCCCGCCGCCCGCGCCTGGGCCGCCGCGTGCCCTTCGATCGACAACGCGGACAGCTCGTCGATGTAGGCGAAGATCGCCTCGGCCAGCAGGCACAGCGTCGCCGACGGGACGCCGGCCCGCGTCCCCACCTCCGCCATCCGCCGCCACGTCACCCGCGCGCCGACCCGGTACGCCGCCTGTAGGACGTCGAGGTTGCGGCCCTGCGCGAGCTCGTGCACGCCGAGCCCGACGAACACTCTGCGCCGCTCCTCCGGCAGCGGCCCGGACGCCGCGATCCGGTCGATGAACTGCAGGATCGCCGCCTGGACGCCGGCCCGCAGCGCCTTGCCGAACGCCCCGTCGAGGGGCCGCGCGTAGTCCGGGATGGTCCGCTGGATCTCGCGCAGCACCTCGTCGGCGACGTCCAGCAGCCGCGGCCGGAACACCGCCGCCAGCTCGCGGGGGAGCATCGCCCACAGCTGTCCCGGCCGGCCGTCGCCGCCGAGCATCGGTCCGAAGTTCGTTTCGACGGGCGGTCCCGTCATCGCCCACCCCATTGTGGAAGAGGAGTCAGGAACCGAGGAGTGCCTCCGCGCGCAGCGCGATCTCCATGTCGAGCCGGTCGTCGGCGTTGTCGAGCCGGTCGCCGAACAGATCGATGAGCTGGTGCATCCGGTACCGGACGGTCTGCGGGTGCACCTTCAGCTTCTTCGCGATTTCGGGGGCGCTGCCGCGGGACTGCAGCCAGATCAGCAGCGTCTCGCCGAGCCGCGCGCGCTGCTTCGGCGTGAGGTCCTCGAACGGCTGCAGGCTGCGTGCGCACAGCTCGCGGACCAGGAACTCGTCGGCGAGCAGCCAGAGCGTGGACAGGTGGTCGGTGCAGCGCGTCACCGGCGCGTCCGGCAGCACCCCGCGTTGGACGAGCTTCAGCGTGCGACGCGCCCAGAGCAACGAGCGCGGCGCGTCGGTGAGCCGCACGGCCGGGCCGATCACCGCGCGCCAGCCCGGCAGCCGCTCGGCGAGGTTCTTCAGGTGCTTCTCCGGAGCACCGGTGACCAGGCACGGCTCGCTGCCTTCGAGGTCCACGAGGACGTCGGAGTGCAGGTCGGGCGCGGCCAGGCTGTGCTGGTCGGCGCGTGGTTCGAGGGCGACGACGGTGACTTCGGCCGGCAGGGGCCACTGCGCCGTGGCGGCCTGCGCGGTGATGGTCTGCGGCGCGGACGGCGGGTCGGCGAGCAGCAGTTCCAGCAGCCGTCTCCGGCGGCGGGCGCGGGTGCCGGCCGCGCGCGTCTGCGCCGCCGTGTAGCCCTCGATCGAGAGGGCGGAGATCTCGTCGACGTAGGCGAAAATGGCTTCGGCGCTCGTGCAGAGCGTGTCCGCGGAGACGCCGGCGCTCTGCCCGAACTCGCTGATGTGCCGCCACGCGACCCGCCCGCCGACCCGGTAGGCGGTCTGCAGGCAGTCGAGGCTGCGGCCCTCGTTGAACTCGATTTTGCCGAGGTTGCGGAACACGGTCGTCCACGTCTCGAGCGGGACGGCACCGGGGGTGCCCACACTGTCGAGGCACTGGATGATCGACTGCCGGACACCCTGCGTGATGATGTGCCCGAACGCGCCCTCCAGCGGCTGGCGGTACTCGGGCACCGCCCGCTGCACCTCCTGCAGGATGGCGCGGGCGAGCGGGTCGACCCGCGGCTTGAAGCGGACCGCCAGCTCGCGGGGCAGCGACGCCCACAGCCCGATCGCGCCGGAAGCGCGCCCGTGCCGGGGATCCGCCGGGGTGCGCGGGGCGGGTGGGTAGGCGGGCCGGGGCCGGTCGGCCGACACGGACTGCTGCCGGTAGGCCGGTCCGGGAGTGCGCTCGCCGGAGTTCGGCCGCCCGGCCCGCAGGACGGGGGCGGCGAATCCGGTGTCCACGTCGGTCATGTGTTTTATCCTTGCTGGCAACAAAATCGGCCTCGTCGGCGGGAACGCCGATCCGGTTTTTGTGGCTCAGGCAACATAATTTCGCGCGAACGGCACTGTCAACGGGTTGTCCGCTGACTTTGCGGTAACCCGTCCGGACTACACCCGAACGGGTGGAACGGCGCGAGAGGAGGTGACACTTCCGGCGCGCGCCGATGGTGCGCGCGTGACAACTTTTCAGAGGGTGGCCGTTCGGTTGTCAGCCGCGTGACGACGTCGTCGAGAGTGAGCCGGGCGGGCGCGGTCTCGGTGAGGAACTCGTTGAGCAGGGCGCAGAAGCGATCCGGCTCGGCCACGTGCGGAAAGTGTTTCACGTTTTCCAGCACGGTCAAGCGGCTGTCCGGCAGCAGTGCGGCCGTCCGGCGGCCGTGCGCCACCGGGATGAGCGGGTCGCGCGCGCCCCAGACCAGCAGCACCGGCACGGCTTCGGCGAGGTAGAGCTTGTCGACGGCGCTCGCGCGCTGGCCGCGCAGGTCGATCAGGCTGCGCGCGATGAACAGGAACGCCCGCCGCCGCGCCGGGTCGGCCAGTGAGCCGAAATGCCGGGCCAGTTCCCGGGTTTCGGGCTTGAGCGACCCGCCCAACCGGCGTCCGAGCCGGGCTGCGGCCCGGGCGATCGCGAGGGTCACGCGGTTGACGGCGAGGGCCATTGTGGCCGGTGCGCCCGGCAGCGCGGCGGCCCGCAGCACCGGGCTGACCTCCGGCCCGAGGCCGGCGCTGCCCACCAGGACGAGGCGGTCGCACATCTCCGGGAATTGGTAGGCGAACTGCAGCGCGATGCCCCCGCCGAGCGAGTGCCCGACGATCGTCGCGTGCTTGACGCCGGACACCGCCAGGACGTCCCGCACGGTGCTCGCCATCGCGCCGAGGCCGTAGTCGGCGCGGGGTGCCTCGGATTCGCCGTGGCCGGGCAGGTCGAGCGCCAGCACGCGGCGGCCATCGCAGCGGGCCAGCACCGGCGCCCAGGTTTCGGCGCTGCCGGCGATCCCGTGCAGCAGCACGACCGCTTCGTCGCCGGAATGTGCGGGTGGCAGGTGCTCGTGCAGCCGGATGCGGCGGCCGTGCAGGATGAGGGTTTTGACGGTCATGGGCGGCCTTTCTCGCGGACCCGAAATTAGGGCATCCGACTGCTGCCGCGGATGTGGTGAACGCCACCACCGGAGAATCACGGACGGCCATGACAAGAACGTTGGGGAAAAGGCGGCGGTGCATGCGGGTTTTCGCGACGTCACCGGGAATGCGTATCGACATTCCGTCGGTATCCGGTAATCCTCGAAGGCATGGTCGCAATGACGCACCGGACGCGCTGATGTCCTGCCGCGCGAGTTTTCATTTCGTTCCCCAGGGCCCACGGCCGGCTTGGCCGGGTCGCCGCCCGTGGCGGCGGGTGCTGCCGATGCCGGTGCGCACCTTGGACCGGGTGGTGGCATCGGGACACGGCTCGGGCGGCCCGGCGCGGGTCGGGGAGGCGGCCCATGCGCCCCAATGTGGCGTTGGGTGCATCTGACGCACCCAATGTGGCGTTCGGTGCGTTGGACGCACCCAACGCCACATTGGGGCGCTTGAGGACCTGCGGGCCGGCAGCCGGCAGCCGGCAGGCGGCAGGCGGTCAGGACTCCGGAGGGCGGTGGGCGCGCATCAGCCGTTGCGCCCGCAACGCCAGCTGCATGCCCAAGCGGTCGTCGGCGTCCTTCAGCCGGTCGCCGAACAGCTCCTCCAGCTGGCGCAAGCGATTGCGGACCGTCTGCGGGTGGACCCCCAGCCGCTGGGCGATCTCCGGCGCGCCGCCGCGTGTCTCCAGCCAGGCCAGGAGGGTCTCGCTCAGCCTGTCGCGCTGCTTTTCGCTCAGCGACGCGAACGGGTCCAGGCTCTGCCGGGCCAGCTCGGCCGCCAGGAAGTCCTCGGCCAGGAGCCAGAGCGTCGCCAGGTGGTCGCGGCACCAGATGATCGGGCCGGGGACGTCCGGGCCGGACAGCAGCAGCGCCCGCCGGGCCGTGCGCAGGGCCGCCGGGGCGTCGGCCAGGGGGACCGTCGGGGAGACCGCCGCGCGCCAGCCGTCCAGCTTCACCGCGAGCGGGGCCAGGTCGGCGTCCGGGTCGCCGGTCAGGAGGTACGGCTCGGGTCCGTCGAGGTCGGCGAGGACGCCGTCGCCGAGCAGGTCCGCCGGGAAGTCCGCCGCGTCGGGGCCGCGCTCGAGGGCCACCATCGCCGCCGTCTCCGGCAGGGGCCAGCCCGCTCCGCCCGCCAGGCCCGCGATGCTGCTCGCCGACCCTTCCGGGGCGCCCGCGATCAGCTCCAGCAGCCGCCTCCGCCGGACCGGGACCGCACCCTCGGCCTCGGCCTGCGCCTGCTGGTAGCCCTCGATCGCGGTGGCGCACAGCTCGTCGACGTAGGCGAAGATGGCCTCCGCGGCGACCGAGATGACGGCCGGGTCGACGCCGGCCGCGACCACCCCCGGGTGCATCGCGCGCCAGGCGACCCGGGCCCCGATCGTGGCGCTGTCCTGCAGCGCGTCGAGGTTGCGGCCCTCGGTGAACTCGATCCGGCCGCGGCCGCGGTAGAACTCGATCCAGTGCTCGTGGTCCAGCGCCGGCTCGCCCATCGAGTCGACGCAGTGCTGCACCGCGAACTCGACGCTCTTCACCAGGACCTTGCCGAACACGCCCTTGAGCGGCTGCCCGTAGGCCGGCACCGTGCGCTGCACCTCCTGGATCATCGAGGCCGCCGCGTGCCCGACGTGCGGGCGCAGGCCCGCCCCGAGCGCGCGCGGCAGTGAAGCCAGCAGGCGAAAGCTGCGGTACTCGACCACCAATCCCCCTTCGAGTGCGAGTGTGCGCCGAGCGTATCCGACGCATGTGTCACTGAAAAATCAACGACCGGTTCCCGGAAAGGGTGACGCTCACCCGTCCTTTTGACACGGACGGGTGCGCGTTCTACGCTCCGTGTCAGTATTTCCGAGGAGCCAATTCCCAGTGGAGGACTGAATTCCCCATGCGCGGTTCCGCTGCCTCGGACAGTTCCGTGTGGTCCCGGCTGCCGCACGAGCTCGGTGACGCGGTGCGCCCGCGGATCCCGGAGATCGCCCGGGCCTGCGTCGACGCCATCGCCGCCGAGATTCCGGAATATGCTGGGAGATTCGCCGACGGCCCCGGCCGCGTGACCGCGATCGAGCTGGCGCGGCGCGGGATCGAGCGGGACGTCGGCCGCGTCGGCACGCCCGCGCTGTGGCAGGCCGACCGCCTGGCCGGCTTCCGCGGCCACGGGCGCGACGCGTTCCACAGTGGCCTGAGCCGCGAAGCCGTGCAGGCGGCCGTGCGCGTGTCGAGCCGGGTCACCTGGCGGTGGATCGCCGACATCGCGCGGGAAGCGGGGCTGTCCAGCGACGTCCTGTACGGCGCCGCCGAGGGGATGTTCGCCGACGTCGAGACGTCGATGGCGGCCGTCGCGGAGGGGTACAGCGCGGCCGAGGCGGCGGTGTCGGGCACGGGCGAACGGCACCGCCGGCTGCTGCGCGCGTTGCTCGGCGGCCGGACGCCGGCCGAAGTGGACGGTCTGATCGCGGTGTCCGGGCTGCCGGTGCCCGAGCGGGTGGCGGCGGTGGCGTTCCGCGCGCTGCCGGGCGCGCCGGAGTTCCCGCCCGGCCTGCTCCCGGAGCACGTCCCGGCGGACCCGGCCGGCGACCCGCCGGCGGCGCTGACCCCGGCCCCGGACGTCGACCTGATCGGCTTGACGGGTCTGCCCCCGGGCTGGACGGCGGCGGTCGGCCCCCTGGTCCCGCCATCGGACGCGCCCGAGTCGTTCCGCATCGCCCGCCGGGCGGTGGACCTGGCCGCCCGCGGGCTGCTGGACGCACCAGGCCCGGTGATCTGGTGCCGCGACCACGTGACGACGCTGTTGTTGCTCGCGGACGAGTTCCTGGTCGGCCAGCTGGCGTCGACGACGCTCGAGCCGCTGGCGGGCCTGCCCGAGCGTCGGCGGGAGCAGCTGGCGGAGACGTTGCTGGCGTTGGTCCGGACCCGCGGCAGCGCGCCCGAGCTGGGCCGCCTGCTCGACCTGCACCCGCAGACGGTCCGCGCCCGGCTGAAGAAGCTGAGCGAGCTGTTCGGCGACCGCCTGGACGACCCGGCCGAGCGCCTCCGCCTGGAGCTGGCGTTGCTGGCGGAACGGGCCCTGCCGGACCTCGGCTGACGGGCCGGCCTCGTGCCCGGGCGGACGACTCGCGTGATCGGAGGGTCGACACGCGTGTTTGGGGGGTCGGCACGTGAATGGACTGGTTCGGGCGGGCCGGATTGGCTCGTGGCTGGGGGCCGGGGTCGCTTTAGGCTGGCCGGTATGACCGGATTGCTCACCGAGCGGCTGCGCCAAGCCTCCGAGAACGCCGTCGCCATGTGGAGCACCCTGGCCCGTTCGCGGGGGGACCGCGTCGAAGACCACGCCGGCTTCAGCGTCGTCGACGGGCGCCGGTTCCGGATCATGCTGCGGACCGCGACACCCGGCGACGCCGCCGTCGAGGAGCTGAGCGCGCTCGCCGAGGCGAGGCGGGCCGAGGGGCGGGCCGTCGTCGTCGAAGATCCCTTCCGGGCCCTTGACCTGACCCACCTCGGGATGACCGCCGGGCAACTGCCCGTGATGGCCCGCGAGCCCGGGTCCGCCCCGGCAGCCGACGGCGTCGAGCGCATCCGGACCGCCGCCGACCTGGCCGGAGCCGAAGATCTCATCGTCCGCGGGTTCCCGCTGGAGGAATACCAGCCCCACCGCCCCGGCAGTGTCTTCCCGGACACGCTCCTACAGCAGGCCACCGCGTTCTTCCGCAAGGGCGGCCAGGGCGCCTGCCTCACCATGGCCCACGGCGGCGTCGGCGGCGTCTACTGGGTGACCACCCTGCCCGAACACCGTTCCCGGGGCGTCGGGCGCGCGCTGATGCACGCCGTCCTACGGCACTTCGAGGGCTTGCCCGTCACGCTGACCGCCTCGCGGTCCGGGCGGCCCCTCTACGAGAAGCTGGGCTTCACCACCCTCGGCGACGCGAACTGGTGGCGCTGACGGGAACACCCACCGCCGGTAGCCGAACCAGCGGAACGCCGTCCCCGCCAGGGTGCCCAGCAGCATCCCGGCGACGAAGTCCGCGACCTCCTGCGTCCAGTAGCCCACGTGCGGCACCGACAGGTGCAGCACGTACCGCGACACCAGCGCCGGCACCAGGTTCACCGCCACCGCGCCCGCGTTGACCGCGAAGAACAGGGTCGCCTCCCGCAGCCGCCCGTGGCCGCCGCGGGAGGCGAACGACCAGCGGCGGGACAGCAGGTACGCGAACGCCGTCGAGACGATCGTGGCGATCGCGAGGGCCGTCACCGGCTTCTCACGGCACACGGTGAGCTTCAGGCTGTAGTCGCCCAGTAGGGTGACCGCGTACGCGGCCAAGCCGACGACGGCGAAGCGGAGCAGCTCTCGCGGCTCAGGCATGGTTCCTCCAGGTGACGCCGAACGGGTGGAGGTTTTCGATGGCACGCACAGGCGGTGAGGGTGAGCTCCCCTCGGTCGCCGAGCTGGTGAACCTTTCGCAGACGAAGCCGCTGATGATCCGCGGTGAACTCGACGCGAAGCTCGCCGAAGTAGCGGCGGCCACCGAACCCGATCCCACGCCGGATCCGCTGGCCGTCCTCGACGCCGAGCTGGCCGCGGACGACGCCGGAGACAGCCGCCCGCAGGAGGCGCCGCCCGCCGACCGGACCCGCCGCGCGAAGCCGTACGTCCTCGCCGCGGGCGCGGCCGTCGGGCTCGGGCTGGCCGCCGTCGTGCTGCTCCAGCCGCACCAGGTGGGCGGGACCGCCGTGCCGCCGCCCGGCGCGCCCGCCCCGGTCGTGCCGCCGCCGACCTCCAGTGAAGCCGTCGAGACGATGAGCGCCTCGGCCGCGCCGCCGCCGCTCACCGCCGAGGTCCGGCACAGCACGGCCGAGACCACCAGCGCGCCGGCCGGTGCCGGGCGCAAGCCCGCACGCGCCGACGCGCCGACGCCGACCTCGGCGTCACCGGAAGACCAGTGGCGCGAGTACGTCAGCTCGGTGATGAGCTCGTGGCAGCAGCAGCACCCCCGCGGCGGCCGGAACCGCTGATCAGCAGCTCGCCGGGGCCGGTTTCCCGGCGATCCGGTCCTTCACGAAGGCCAGGACGTCGGCGTTGCCGGTGTAGACCAGCGTGATGTGGTCGGTGTCGTAGGTCTGCCACGTCTCCTGGACGCCGGCCGCGCAGTACGCCTTGTGCAGGCTGTCGGCCTGCGCGAACTGCACCAGCTGGTCGCCGGTCGCGTGGTAGAGGAACACCGGCACCCGCGGCGGGGTCCCGCCGAGCTTGTTCTCGTTCAGCCGCGCCACCCACGCGGGCTTGATGTAGCCCGGGCCGGTCGTGTAGTCCGCGATCTTCTGGTTCGCGTATGTCGTGAGCAGCTCGAACGTGCACGCGCTCTGCTGCATCTCGGCCAGCTTGGCCCGGCCGTTGTCGGTGAGGAACGAATCGAGCTGCAGCTCGGGATACGCCTGATCGAGGCCGAGCAGCGCGTAGGCGAAGACGCCGAAGCCGAACTTGCCGTCGAGCTGCAGCGTCACCTGGACCAGGTCGGCCGGCACCCCACCGGCCGCGATGCCGACGAGGTTCAGCTCCGGCGCGTACGTCGGCTGCAGCTCGCCCGCCCACGCCGCGGCGCCGCCACCCTGGGAATACCCGCGGAAGACGACCTTCGCCGACGCCGACAGCCCGGCCGCGCCGAGCCGCTGGGCCGCGCGGACCGCGTCGATCACCGCGGGACCCTCGGACCGGCCCACGACGTACGTCGTCTTCGGGGCCGGCTGGTAGCCCTCGTAGTCCGGAACGGCGACGGCGTACCCCGCGTCGAGCAGGTCGTCGAGGCCGGGCTGCTCGTAGAAGGCGCCGATGTCGATCATCTTCGACGGCGTGCAGGCGAACGCCGGGCCGTGCGTGCCCGGGGCGAACGCGACGATCGGCGCCGTCGCGCGGTCGGCGGTCTTCGGCACCAGGACCGTGCCGGTGACGGCGTCGGGCTGCCCGAGCGCGTTCGTCGACAGGTACATCACCTGCCAGGCGTCGACCGACGCGTGCCGGGGGCCGGCGTTCGACGGCCGCCACCGGATGACGTCCCCCGGCTTGCCCGCCGGCAACGGGGACGGCGGCACGTAGAACGCGTCGTCGGCCGGGGCGGGCGCGGCGGGCGCGGCGGCGGCCACCGCCGGTGCGGAGACCATGGCCAGGACCAGCGCCACCAGCGCGGCGAGCACGCGGCGGGCGGTCACGCGCCGGTCCCGTAGACGCGCTTGCAGGTCGCGGACTCGCTGAAGGCCAGGTTCAGCTCGGGGTTCGCCTTGAGGTCCTTGATCGGGCCCTCCGGGTCGGCCAGCTGCCCCATGGTCGAGTCCGCCTCGGAGATGACCTTGCGCAGGCTGGGCTGGTCGGTCACCTTCGCCTGCTCCATCTTGGTCTTCGTTTCGGCGAGCTTGGTCTTCGTCTCGGTGAGGTTGCCGGTCGCCTTGTCCACAACGGACTGTCCATCCGGGACGGGCGGAACACCGGCGCCGTGCAGGCCGCCCGCCATGTCGTCGAGGGCCGAACCCAGGCGCCCCAGGAAGTCCACCATCGCGTCCCGGGTCTTCACCGGGTCGGCTTCGTCGACGGCGGGCGGCTGGGAGAGCTTCGCCGAGCCCGCGGCCACGCCGGTGCACACCTTGTCGACCCAGGCGAGCGCCGCGGGGTCGGCGTGCCGGCCCGGGTCGGGCGGGGTGTCCGAAGCGCACGCGGCGCACGACAGAACCGCGGCCGCCGACATCACGAGCACCGCGCTGTGCATTCTTTTCATGGGTTTCGAAGCTACGCGTCACGGAACTGGGCGGGCAAGGAGAGAATGGGTGGTTGGCACGTGCGTCAACATTCCGGAGCCCGGATTTGTCACGCGCGTCAGCGGTTCGAAGGTGCCGCTGGGCTGGGGAAACCTTCCCGGTCCTGCTAGGAAACCGGGCGGTCTGACGTGCCGGTGTGACAATTTGCGGTATCCGTGTGGCCTTTTTACCGAAAGCTCTTGATCGGTGCCACCGGCGCTCGTTAGCTTACGGTCCGGCCGCGATTACGTGAAACGCGCCGCCGTTTCGTATCACTGTTGATACACGGAAGGACCATCGTGAGTCACCCAAGAGGCAAGAAGAAGACGGTCGCGGCCGCCGCGGCCGCGGGTGCGGTCGGGCTCATCGCCACCGCGCTCGTGGTCGGCGCCCAGGCCAGCGCCGCCGATCCGATTTCGCTGACGCTGAACTACCACTGCACCTTCCCGCTGGTGGGTTCCCAGTCGCTGAAGGTGGTGATCAACACCGACCTGCCGACCACGGTGAACACCGGGCAGCCGACCGGCGCGTTCGACATCAAGGCCGTGTCCACCATCAACGCGGACACCGTAAGCGGCCTGAGCCTGATCGGCGCCACCACGCTGGAAGGCACCGCCACGGCCAGCGCGACCGTCGCCGCGCCGAGCCTCAACCTGCCGGTCAGCGTGCCGATCACGCTGGACAAGACGAACATCCCGGCGTCCGGGGAGATGAACATCAACGCGGCCGGCAAGACGCCGTCGCTGACGTTCACCCAGGCCGGCCAGGCGAAGATCACCGTGGGCGACCTGAACCTCAAGGTCACCCCGCGCAAGGCCGACGGCTCGGTCACCGGCATCACGCCGGACGGCACGATCGACGCGCCCTGCACGCAGGACAGCGGCCAGAACAACACCCTGGCCACGATCACCATCAACGGCGGTGGCGGGCCGACCACGACCCCGCCCACCACGACCCCGCCGGTCACCACGCCGCCGACGACCACGCCGCCGGTGACGACTCCGCCCACCACCACGCCGCCGGGCGGGGGCATCAAGTACTCGTTCGGCATCACCGGCCAGACCGCGCTGAAGTCGCTCGGCAGCACCGCGCCGATCACCGGTTCGTTCGACGCCGACGTCAACCTGTCGGCCAAGACGTTCACCGGCAGCCTGCAGCTGGACCCGACGCACACCGACTTCAAGCTGTTCGGCTTCCTGCAGGGCAGCTCGGACGTCAAGGTCGTGCAGAACGGCCCGCAGACCGGCGAGCTGGTGGGCACCGGCTTCAAGGCGCACATCAAGTTCGACACGTTCCTCACCACGGTCAACCTGTTCGGCATCCCGATCAGCACCGACCCGAAGTGCGGCACGGTCAGCTCCTCGACCAGCGAGATGACCACCGGTCCCGACTTCGACCTGCTCAAGGGCGGCAAGCTGTCGGGCACGTACTCGCTGTCCGCGCTGCAGAACTGCGGGGCGTTCAACGACATCATCAGCGCCTTCGCCAAGAGCGACGGCAACTCGCTGAACCTGACCCTCGCCAAGAAGTGACCTGATCTGCCGGCCCTCGCCGCGCGCCGATCGTGCCGCGGCGGGGGCCGGTGCCACACCCGGAACACCCGAGGAAGGGATCGCCCGTGCGGATCGCCCGGTCGTTGCTCGCCGCCTGCGTGATCGCCTGCGCCGTCGCCACACCCGCTTCGGCGTCGACGCCGATCGACAAGAAGCTGAGCTTCACCTGCCCGTTCCCGCTGATCGGCCTGCAGCAGCTGGCGGTGGAGGTCAAGGCGTCGTTCGACGTGCCGACCGCGCCGGGTGGCACGTTCACGACGGCGGATCTCGCGGTCTCGGTGACCGTGCCCGACAAGTCCGCCCGCGGGCTGGCCCTGGTCGGCGCGGCGAGCATCGAAGGGACGGCGTCCGCAGGGGTGACGCTGACCAACGGCCCGCTGACGCTGCCGCTGAGCCTCCCGCTGACGGTGGCGAAGACCGCGGTGCCGCCGTCGGGGGCGTTCACCACGCAGGCGTCCGGTTCGGTCCCGCCGGTCCAGCTGCCGAACGCGGGCAGGACGACGCTGACGATCGGCGGCTTCAGCGCCCGGCTGACGCCGAAGAAGGCGGACGGCTCCTACACCGGGCTGGGCTCGTTCACCTCCGACTGCACGCTCGACCCCGGCCAGGACCCGGTGCTGCTCGGCTTCGACCTGGGGTCTTCGCGCGAATACCGCGTGACCGGCTCGACGACGCTGCCGGCCCTCGGGGCGACCGCGCCGCTCACCGGGTCGTTCGCGGTACCGGCGTTCAGCCCGGCGTTCGACCGGACCCGGGCGGAGTTCAAGGTGTTCGGGTTCGTGCCCGGGACAGCCGACCTTCAGTTCAGCCCGGACGGCCCGCAGACCGGCGAGCTCACCGGTGACGGCTTCGTCGCGCACGCGAAGCTGGCGCTGGCGTTGCCCCGGGTGACGTTGTTCGGGCTGCCGGTCGCGGACGCCGGGTGCCGGGCGAGCGCTTCGATCCCGGTCGACCTGAAGACGGGCGCCGGGTTCGCGCTCGCGTCGGGCGGGCCGGTGAGCGGGCAGTACGCCATCCCGCCGCTGACCGGCTGCGGCACGTTCACGGCGTACCTCAGCTCGCTGGTCCGAAGTGACAGCAACACGTTCGCCGTCACGTTGACCGCGCGCTGACTGCCGCTCACCTTCCGCGCGTATACCTGGGGGAATGCGCCGAACCACTGTGGGGACCCTGGTCGTTGTCACGCTGCTCGCCACCGCCGCGCCCGGGGAGGCGGCCGGCCTGAGCCGGGATCCGGTGGCGGTGATCCACGACCGGGACCACGCGTTGCACGTTCTCAACGCCGGCGCGACCGACGACGAGCTGACGCTGCGGACGCAGGCGCTGGCGTCGAGCGCGTGGGCGTTCTTCCGGGGTACTTCGCCGCTCTACTACCGCGACCTGGGGGAACTGCCGCCGTCGGCCTACGCCACCGCGGGCGGGGACGTGTGGCTGACCGGTGACGCGCACCTGGAGAACACCGGCGCCGACCGCGGGGCCGACAACGAAGAGCAGTTCGCGCTGAACGACACCGACGACGCCTGGCGAGGTTCGTGGACGTGGGAGCTGCGCCGCGAAGCCGTGTCGATCGTCCTCGCCGGCCGGGCGGACGGCCGCAGCGCCAGCCAGATCGCCACCGACGTCGACACCTTCGTCGCCGAGTACGCGCAGTGGATCGCCAAGTTCCACGGGACCGGCGACGAAGCGAGCTGGCGGCTGACCTCGGGCAACACGTCCGACCTCGTCGGGGACCTGATCGACGACGCCGCGGGGGACAAGCGGGCCGACCTGATCGCGAAGTGGACCACCGGCGGCCACTTCAAGAGCGATCCGCAGCTGCCGACGGTGTCCGCGGCGACCCGCACCCAGCTCGTCAGCGCCGTCGCGGCCTACCGGACCACCGCGGGCCGGCCGCTCAAGGCGTCCGAAGCCGTCGTGAAGGACGTGCGGCGGCGGACCGGCGCGGGCACTGGCAGCCTCGGCCGCTTCCGCTGGTACGTCCTCGTCGAGGGCGACACGACGGCGAATTCCGACGACCGGATCCTGGAGCTCAAGCAGGAGGTCGACCCGGCGCCCAAGCAGCTCGCGCCGAACGCCACCACCCTCACCGGCGGGCAGCGGCCGGCCCTGGCGCTGCGCTGGCTCGCCAGCCAGTCGGACCCGCTGGCCGGCTGGGCGAGCGTCGGCAGCACGCCGGTGCTGGTCAAGGAGAAGTCCCCGTTCGCCGAAGACCTGGAGATCGGCGACCTGACGACGTCGGCGATCTGGGACGACACCGTCCGCGACGTCGCCCGCCTGCTCGCCGCCGCGCACTCGCGGGCCGACCAGGACATCGCCGGCACCGGGGTGACGTACTCGGCGGACGCGGCGATCGATGGCGCGATCACGTCCGTCTCCGGGCTGCAGGCCGAGACGCGGGCGTTCGCGACGAGCTACGCCGACCAGGTCACCCGCGACTGGCAGGCGTACGTGACCGCGAAGAACAGCGGGCGGCCGCTCTTCTGAGGCGTCCCGCGAGGCGGTGTCCGGCTGTCATCCGAACCGTTATCCACCAGGTGTCACACCGGGGTGCTATAAAACGCTACCCCGATGGGACCGGTTTCGCGGCCGTAGGCGGCCGCTGCCGGTGCCGCTAGGGTGATCGTCTGGATGTGCTGGCTCAAGAGCAGCCGAACGGGAGACGCCGGTGACCGCCGCGCTCGACTCATCGTGGGATCCCCGCACGCGCCTGCGGGTGCTCCTGATCGAGGACGACGACGGCGACGCCCTGCTGGTCGAAGAGATGCTGGCGGACACGAACGTGCCGTACGTGCTCGAACGCGTCGAGACGCTCTCCGCCGCGCTCAACGGTCCGCTCACCGCCGACTGCGTCGTGCTCGACCTCCAGCTGCCCGACGCGATGGGCCTGAGCGGGCTGACCAAGCTCGGGCAGCACGCCCCCGGGGTCGCGGTGGTCGTCCTGACCGGGCAGCACGACCAGGCCGCCGGCGTCGCCGCGGTCGCCGCCGGCGCGCAGGACTACCTGGTCAAGGACCAGGTCGACGGCCCGCTGCTGGTCAAGGCGCTGGCGTTCGCGCGGGAACGCAAGCGCGCCGAGCAGGTCGAGCAGCAGTTCCTCCAGCAGCAGCTGCTCGCCCGGGAGAACGCGCGGCTCGAACGCGGCCTGCTGCCCAGCCCGCTGCTGCGCGACCCCCACCTCGACCTGGCCGCCCGCTACCGGCCCGGCCGCAACGGTTCCCTGCTGGGCGGCGACTTCTACGACGCCATCGAGCTCGACGATGGCACCGTGCACATGATGATCGGCGACGTCTGCGGCCACGGCCCGGACGAGGCCGCGCTCGGCGTCGCGCTGCGGATCGCGTGGCGCTCGCTGGTGATGGCCGGCCTGCCGATGCCCGACGTGCTGAGCATGGTCGAGCGGGTCCTGGTGCACGAGCGGATCGAGCCGCTGTTCGCCACCGTCTGCATGGTCGTCGTGGCGCCGGACCGAAGATCCCTGCGCCTGTCGCTGGCCGGGCACCTGCCGCCGCTGCTGCTCACCCCCGGCGACGGGCACCTGCTCTCCGGCGAGCGCCTCGGCGTCCCGCTCGGCGTCGTCGAGGGCGCCAAGTGGGACGCGCTGGAAGTGCCCCTGGAGCCCGGGTGGTCCCTGATGCTGTACACCGACGGCGTGTTCGAGGGCCGCGTCGGCGCCGGGTCCGAACGGCTGGGGCACGATCGGATGGCCGCGCTGGTGCTCGACATCAAGCGCGGCACCGGGCTCGACAGCCACGCGCTGCTCGACGAGCTGATCGCCCGCGCCGAACGGCTCAACTCCGGCCCGCTCGACGACGACGTCGCCCTCGCCCTGCTCAGCCACGACCCGGAAGCCGAGGCCGATGAGCGCTGACGTACGCGGCTGGCCCATCCGCCGCCGGCTGGTGCTGCTCGCCGCCGCCGAGACCGTGCTGCTGGTCGTCGCGCTGATCGCGGCCGGCATCGCGCTGCACAACCTGACCGAGGCCCGGACGCGCCTGCTCGACGTGATCGCGCCACAGCGCCTCGCCGCGACCCAGCTGTCGACCGCCCTGCTGAACCAGGAAAGCGGGGTCCGCGGCTACCAGCTCGGCCGGCAGCCGGCCTTCCTGGTGCCCTACACCGACGGGATGCGGGCCCAAGCCGACGCGGTGACGCAGCTGCAGCAGCTCGGCGCGACCCCGGGCACGCAGATCGGTGACGACCTCGACGCCGTGCTGCGGGCGGCCACCGCCTGGCAGGACGCGGCCGCGCCGACCATCGCACCCACTGCCCCGCCGGTCACGACGGACCAGGTCGAACGCGGCCGGGCGCTGTTCGTCGACGTGCGCAAGGCTCTCGACACCCAGCTCGACCACCTCGCTTCGATCCGCGACACCGGCCGCGGCGACCTCGACGCGGCGGCGAGCTTCCTGAACGCGATGTTCGTGGTCGTCGCCGTGCTCGTCCTGCTGCTGTTCGCGTTCCTGTTCTTCGGCCTGCGGCAGGTCGTCACCCGGCCGATCCTCCGGCTGGCCGGGCAGGTCCGCCGGGTCGCCGACGCCGACGTCCACAGCCCGGTGCGGGGGAGCGGACCGCGGGAGATCGCCCAGCTCGGCGCGGACGTCGAGGCGATGCGGCAGCGCATCCTCGACGAGGTGGCCGAGCTCGAGCGGGCGCACGCGCTGCTGGACCGGCGCACGCGCGAGGCGGAGGAGTCCAACGCGATGCTGGACCGGCGCACCCGCGAGCTGGAGCGGTCCAACGCCGACCTGGAGCAGTTCGCCTACGTCGCTTCGCACGACCTGCAGGAACCGCTGCGGAAGGTGGCGAGCTTCTGCCAGCTGCTCCAGCGGCGCTACCAGGGCCTGCTCGACGAGCGCGGCGAGCAGTACATCGAGTACGCCGTCGACGGCGCGAAGCGGATGCAGGTGCTGATCAACGACCTGCTGGCCTTCTCGCGGGTCGGCCGCAAACCGGGCGAGCACGTCGTCGCCGACGCGGGTGCGCTGGCCGACGACGCGATCGCGAACCTCGAGGTGGCGTTGTCGCTGAGCGGCGGCAAGGTCAGCCGCGGTGAGCTGCCCGAGGTGCGTGTCGAGCCGGCGCTGGTGACGGCGGTGTTCCAGAACCTCATCGGCAACGCGCTGAAGTTCAAGGGCGAGACGCCGCCGGAGGTCCGGGTGAGTGCCGAGCGCGACGGCGACGACTGGGTGTTTTCGGTGTCGGACAACGGGATCGGCATCGACGCCGAGTACGCCGAACGGGTGTTCGCGCTGTTCCAGCGGCTGCACACGCGGTCGGCGTACCCGGGCACCGGGATCGGCCTGGCCCTGTGCCGCCGGATCGTCGAGTACCACGGCGGCCGGATCTGGCTCGACACCGAAGCCGCGGACACCACCTTCCGCTTCACCCTGCCGGCCGCCGAGGAAGGGGGCACCGCGTGACGCAGCAGCCCGCCCCGATCGACATCCTGCTCGTCGAGGACGACCCGGGTGACGTCCTGATGACCCGGGAAGCCTTCGCGCACCACAAGATCCGCAACCCGCTGCACGTCGCGGAGGACGGTGTCGAAGCGCTGCGGTTCCTCAAGCGGGAAGGGCCGTTCGGCGAGGCGCCGCGGCCGGGGCTGATCCTGCTCGACCTCAACCTGCCCCGCAAGGACGGCCGGGAGCTGCTCGGCGAGATCAAGCAGGACCCGGGGCTGCGCACGATCCCGGTGGTCGTGCTGACCACGTCCGAAGCGGAGGAGGACATCCTGCGCAGCTACGAGCTGCACGCCAACGCCTACGTCACCAAGCCGGTCGACTTCGAGAAGTTCGTCGAAGTGGTCCGGAAGATCGACGATTTCTGGGTGACCGTGGTGAAGCTCCCGCATCGGTAGCCGTTTGGCGGGGAGTGCGGCACGATGGGAGGCCGTGACCCCTTCGACGCCGGACCTGCCCGCCACCGAGCTGGCGGTGACGCTCGACTGGCGGGGCCGAGCCGCGGTGCTGGCCGTGGCGGGGGAGATCGACCTGGTCAGCGCGCCGGAGTTCGGGGAAGTCGTCGACGTGGTGCTGGCCCGCGGGCCGGAGAAGCTGGTGGTCGATCTGCGTGAAGTGACGTTCTTCTGCTCGGCGGGGCTGCAGGTGCTCGCGGCGGCCCACCGCAAGCTGGCCGAGCGCGCCTTGTGCGTGGTGAGCGATTCCCCGGTGACGTCGGGTCCGTTGAAGACGACCGGGCTCGACACGTGGATCGGTGTCCACCCGACCGTCGACGAAGCACTCGCATGACCCCGCAACCGTTCCGCTGCCACGACGTCCCGGCGGCGCCCGGCGCCCTCCGCAGCCTGCGGCACGACCTGATGGCGTGGGTGCTGGCGGCGGGCGTCGACGAGGCCCGGGCCGGCGACATCGTGCTGGCCAGTTACGAGGCACTGGCGAACGTGGCCGACCACGCCTACGACGGTTCGGGCGACGGGCTCGTGGACGTCGACGCCACGCTCCTGCCCGGCCGGCTCGAGGTGGTGATCACCGACCACGGGCAGTGGCGGACCCCGGTGCCGGACACCCGCGCGGTGTCGTTGCGCGGCCGGGGATTGCTGCTGCTGCGGGCGAGCGCCGACCGCGCGGACATCACGTCCGGCGATTCCGGCACGGTCGTGACGCTCACCTGGGACCTCGACGCGGTCAAGCCCTGACCCAAGCGCCCCAATGTGGCGTTGGGTGCGCTGGACGCACCCAATGTGGCGTTCGGTGCGTTGGACGCAACCAACGCCACATTGGGGCGCTTCGGGCTAGCTGCGGACGACGGCTCCGGTCTTCGGGTCCAGGGCGACCTTCCGGGCCTGCGGCCACCAGAAGTCGAACATCCCGTTGAGCGAGCCGGCGCGCGTGTCGAACGACGCGTCACCGATCCGGCCGGTGAACCAGTTGTCCTCGATGAACTTCAGCACCGAGGTCTGGTCGGTCAGCGTGTGGTCGACGTGGTTCACCTTGCTGTACGGCGAAACCACCAGCAGCGGCAGACGCGGGCCGTAGCCGCAGCGGTCGGCGTACTTGCCCACCGTCGTCGCCTTGCCCGTGCAGATCGCCTGGTCCTGCGATGCGTCGTGCGAGCCGTTGAGGATCGGCGACTTCTGGTGGTCGTACCAGCCGTCGGAGTCGTCGTAGGCCAGCACGATCGCGGTCGACTTCCAGTCCGGGGACTGCTGGATCTTGTTGATCTCGCTCACCACGAACTGCTGCTCGTCCAGCGGGTCCGAGTAGCCCGCGTGGCCGTCCTGGTACTCCGGGGCCTTCAGGAAGCTCACCGCGGGCATCGAGCCGGCCTTGAGCGAGTCGTTGAAGTCGGAGATGTCGTACTGGTGGTTCGCGCGGTCGGTCTGGCCGATCGCCTGCACCGAGGACGGCGGGAGGTGCTTCGGGTTCGCTGTCGACGGGTAGTACTGGAACGGCTCGTGGTGCGGGCTGTAGTCGACGACCGCGTTGCCGCCGATGTTCGTGTGGGTCTGGCCGCACACCGCGTACCCGTTGGCCGTGCCGGTCGGGCGGAAGCCGCCCTGGAACCAGCCCCACGTGACGTGGCGCTGGTTGAGCAGGTCACCGATGTTGCGGCCGTGCATGGTGGCCAGGTTGTCCTTGCTCGTGTGGTTCTTGCCCGAGCAGTCGTCCCACGCCGGGTCCGGGTCGTTGATCATCGTGCCGATGCCGCTGGCGTCCGGCGACTGCACGGCGTAGGCGTCGCTGACCGGCTCGTGCGTCACCGGGTCGACGGCCTGGACACCGTGGGTGTTGCCGGAGATCAGGTCGATCGCGCCCGGGCTGGACGGGCCGAACACCGTGTTGAACGAGTTGTCGTTCAGCGCGTAGTGCTGGGCGTAGTTCCACATGCCGGTGACGGTGTTGCCGTCGTAGTAGTCCATGACCAGGCCGGGCTCGCCGAACAGGATGGGCTGCCCGGTGCACTTGTCGGTCTCGGTCTTCTCGACGAACTTGTCCATCTTGCCGCCGTTGAAGGCGGCCTGCTCGGCGCCGTAGTTGTGGTTCTGGTCGCAGGTCAGCGCCTGCTGGGGCGTGAGCCGCTTCGGGTTGTAGGCGTTCGGGTTGCCGGTCAGCAGCTTCTTGTCGAGGCCGTTGACCTTCGGGGTGCCGTGCGCGGCGGTGAACGGGGTGCCGTCGGTGTTGGCCGCGTTCGGGTAGGTGCCGAAGTAGTGGTCGAACGAGATGTTCTCGCCGAAGATGACGACGACGTGCTTGATCGGCGTCGACGTCGGGATCCAGTGCGCGGGGAACAGGTTCAGCGGCTGGGCGTCCGCGGTGGTCGCCGCGGAGCCGGTGACGACGGCCAGCGCGGCCACCGAGGCGAGTGCCCCGGCGCCGAGCAGGCCGCGCCGTCGCCGTCGGGTCTTTCTGTCCACTGTGGATTCCTTTCGTGGTGGGGTGGGGCTCGTCAGGTGAGCAGGGAACGCCCGAAGTGGTCGTCCGGTCCGGTGACGCCCGGCAGCGCGAAGAAGTAGCCGCCGCCGAACGGGGAGATGTAGTCGGTCAGGGGTTCGTCGGCCAGCCGCGTCTGGACCGCCTCGAACTGGCGCTCCAGGTCCTGCTGGTAGCAGACGAAGAGGAGGCCCATGTCCAGGTTGCCGTTGCTGTCGATGCCGCGGTCGTAGTTCACCGCGCGGCGCAGGATCCGGCTGTTGTCGGTCTCCGGCGTGCGCGGGTTCGCCTTCCGGATGTGGCTGGTCAGCGGGATGACGGTGCCGACGGGGTCGTCGGAGTACCGGGGGACGTCGGTCTCCTGCGTGCCGTCGAGCGGGGCGCCGGTGTCGCGGCGGCGGCCGAACATGTTCTCCTGCTCGGCCAGGGAGACCCGGTCCCAGAACTCGACGAGCATCCGGATCAGCCGGACGACCTGGTAGCTGCCGCCGGCGGTCCACGCGGGCTCGCCCTGCGTCCACACCAGACTGTCTAGTTCGGACTCGGTGGGGTTGGCGGTGCCGTCCTTGAAGCCCATCAGGTTGCGGGGCGTGCCGTCCGGTCGCGGCGGCGAGGTGAAGCCGTTGAGCTTCCAGCGCAGCTGCATGCCGCCGCGGGTGGCGCGGGCGATGTCCCGCAGCGCGTGCAGGACGGTGTCGGTGTCGTTCGCGGACAGGACGAGGCTGAGGTCGCCGTGGCACTGGGCGGGATCGAGGGCGTCGTTCGGGAACGTCGTCATCGGCTTCAGCTTGGCGGGCTTGAGTTTCGCCAGGCCGTACCGGTCGTCGAAGAGGCTGGCGCTGACGCCGAGGACGACGCCGAGATCGCTGCCGGGCACCACGGGCCCGAGCACGCCGGAATCGGCGGGCGGCGCGGTGATCCCGAGCGCGGCGGGCGCCCCGCCGGCGGTGAGGAACCGCGCCCGCTCGGTGATGGCGCGGAACAGGTCGGTGAGCTCGGCCTTGGACTCGGCGACGGCGTCGAAGGAGGCGACGACGGTCTGGGTCGGCGGCTTGCGGAGGATGGCGGCCTGGTGGGGCCCGTGGAAGGGCACGGGCGAGCTGCCGTCGGTGACGGTCGCGGAGGAGGCGCCCAGCCCGGCCCCGGCGGCGACGGTGAGGCCCGCGCCCATGGCGGCCCGGCGCAGGAAGGAACGGCGGGGGAGGCCGGTTCCGGGGCCGTGAGGCGAGCCCGCGGTCCGGTTTTCGCGAGGCAGGTCGGTCACGAGACCCTCCTCGGCTCGGCGATCGCCGCGATCGGGGCCAGCAGTTCCGTCAGCTCGCTCACGTCCGCGTTGAGCTTCTGCCGCTGGTCCCGGCTCAGCTCCGCCGGGCGGGTCCATGTGCCGTCCGGGCGGCGGGCCGCGTCCAGTGCCTTCTGCGTGCGGTCCAGCCAGCTGTCCACCTTGGACAGTGCCGGGTACCTCGGCGTCAGCAGCGGCCGCAGGACGTCCAGGACCGCGCGGGTGCCGTCGAGGTTGGCGCGGGCCGTGGCCAGGTTCGTGCCGCTGCCGTAGTCGGTGCGGCCGGTCAGTTCGAACTGCAGCGTGTTCTCCATGATTTCGTGCGCGCGCAGCCCGAGGTCGTTCCCGTCGACCTGGCTGTCGGCGAAGGACGTCTGCAACGCGCGGGCGTCGGTGTCGAGCTGGTCGGCGACGGCGCCGAGCGCGCCCAGGTCCTCGCCGTGCCAAAGGCCCTGCTCCAGGCGGTGGAAGCCGGTGAAACCCGGGTCGGCCGGGCCGTTCGGCAGGCCGTCGGCCGTGCCGTTGAGAGCGCCGTCGGAGTCGCCGAACGCGTCGTAGGCCGCGCCCAGCCGCTCGTACGTCAGGTGGGCCGTCAGCCACGCCGCCTGGCTCGCCGCTCGGTCGCCGCCGTGCACGGTGTTCTTCAGCGCGCCCGTGTTCGCGACGAGCTCGCCGAGCCCCGTCTCGACGTGCTGCTGGTAGGCCTTGAGCGGCCCGAGCAGGTCGTCGTGCGTCACCGGCGCGACGCCCGGCCCGGTCCGCTCGGCGCCGCCGGTGATCCGCACGGCCGGCCCGACGATCGCGCCCGCGTCCTCGGGCAGGCAGCGGAACGCGTAACTGCCGTTGCCCAGGTTCACCTGCAACGGCCGGGTCGTCGCCGCGCCGAGGCCCTCGACCTCGCCGTAGATCACGCCGGTCGCCGGGTCGATCAGGTCGACCTCGGCGGTCACCGACCCGGTGTTGTGCAGGCGGAACGTCTGCGGCCCCGGCTTCGGATCCGTCCAGCCGGTGCCGCACGACGAGCGCGAGACCGCGATCTCGGGATCGACGGCGGCCGCGCTGTCCGGCCAGAACGCCACGACGGCGCCCGCCGCGGCGGCCACGACCACGGCCACCACGATCCAGCGGGTACGCACTGACCCCGGCACGCGCACTCTCCCGTCACTCGATCGGACCATCACCGGTCACGGATTATGCGAGCCTAACGCCCGGAAAACCGAACCGGATCCGATCGAAAGAGGGAAGTTCACCCGGACTTCAGCCGGCCGAACACAAAAGAGGGAGGATTCAGACGTATTGCTGTGCCAGATCTGTCTTGTTCGCGATGTTCGACCGGTTTGGCCAGGTCACGGAAGCGGAGCCCCGGTCTCCAGCAGCGTCTTCAGGCTGGAGAGCAGCGCCGGCCAGCCCTGGCTGCACATCTCCAACGTCGTGCTGCCGGCGTCGAAACCGTCGTGGAGCACGGTCAGCTTCACCATTTCCCCGTGCGGTTCCAGGGTGAACGTGACTTTGGACCGGCTTTCCCGCTGCAGTTTCGCGAGCGTTTCTTCGTCGACGCCGTTCGCTTTCGCCCAATCCGCCGTGAATGTGTGCCAGGTGTAGGACAGCCGTCGATGGGGATCCGATTCGAGGACGACCTGTCCGGGATCGCTGGTTTTCGCGCCGCGCTCGGCCCACGTCATCGGCGAGCCCGTTTTCCAATCGGTTTCGAAGGAGACGCCCCAGTACCGGCTCGTGAACGCCGGATCGGTAAGCGCTTGCCAGAGCTTCTCCGGCGTCGTGTTGATGTAGGTGGTGTACGCGAAATCGTTCATCGGTGCGGACTCCAGTGCTCGTTTGAGATCGGCCAGCGCGCCGGCCCGCCGCCGGTCGTAGCGGGTCATCCAGCGCTCGGCGATCGCGTTGATCGGCGCGGCGTCGAGGTGGTGCAGCTTTTCGCGGCCGCGCCAGGTGGTGGTGAGCAGCCCGGCCGTCTCGAGTACGGCCAGGTGCTTGCTCACCGACTGGCGGGCCATGTCCAGCCCCGCGCACAGCTCGCGCAGGGTCTGGCCGTTGCGCTCGTTGAGCACGTCCAGCAGCCGGCGGCGGCTGGGGTCGGCCAGCGCCTTGAAGACCTCGTCCATCGCGCCTTCCCGGTGACATGCAGCCGTCCGGCTGCCTTTCGACGATAGGCAGCCGGACGGGTGCATGTCAACCGGGGGTCAGCGGAAGCGGATCACCGTGATGCTCGCGAGGACGAAGAACACGAGAACGACCAGCGTGCCGGTCTGCCCGCCGGACGAGCGGGTCACCACCTGGTCGACGGCGCCGGTCAGCCGCACCCCGCACTCGGCGATCACGGTGTGCCGCCCGGCCTCGATGCGGGTGAACTCGACCGGCGCGGTGAAGGCCCCGGAGTCGTCGGTGTAGGCGGTGCCGACCTCGGTGCCGTCCGACACGAGGGTCACCATCCGGCCCGGCCGGCAGCCCTTCCCGGACGCCGAGAGCGGCTCGCCGGCCTTGATGCTCGGCCGGTCGAGCACGAGTTCACCGGGCTTCGGAGCGGTGCTGGACGTCGTGGGCGTGCCGGACGTGGCCGGCGGGGTGGTGGCCGGCGGGGTGGTCGTGGTGGCCGGCGGCGTGGTGGTGGCCGGGGTGGCCGGGGTCGTGGTGGTGCCGGGCCGCGTCGGCCGCGTGGTGACCGGAGGGGCCGGCGTGGTCGTGACCGGCGGTGGGGGTGTGGTGGTCGTGGGAGTTGCGGTCACGCTGAACCGGCTGCCCGCGCTGAGCGGCCCGCCGGTCCGGGCGTTGGTGCACGTGCCGGTGACCGGGTAGGTCCCCGGCTGGGCGCCGCTCGGCACGGTCGCCGCGACTGTGCCGCTGGTCTGCGTGAGGGTTGCGTTCGCCGACCACATCGGCGTGCCATTCCACGAAAAGGTGACCGGCCCCTTGCACGGGTAGAAATTCCAGGAAATCGTGAAAGAACTCCCGGCCTGCCCGCTCGATGGTTTCAAACCAACCGACGATGTGTATTGTGCGTTGGCGGTGCCCGCTGTTGCGAGCAGAAGCAACGTTCCGGCTACGGCGCCGAAAAACAGCCGAACCACGAATCGCATTGGGACGTCCCTCCCCGGTGTGTGCTCGCTGTAGCATTCCGGACCAGTCAGGTATCCTGTTGTCACGGTAAGCTCCAGGGAGGCCAAACGTGCAGCTCAGGGTACTAGGCGCCATCCGCCAGTCAAAGCGTAAGGACCACTCCGAGAGCCCTGAGACACAGCGTCTCTCCTACCGAGCCTGGATCGCCAGTCACCCGGGGGGTGTCCTGGTGCACGAGACTCAGGATGTCGGAGTCAGCGCGAGTATCTCGCCGTTCAAGAGGCGAGAGCTTGGGCCTTGGCTGACCGACCCGGACAAGTTGGCAACGTGGGACGTCCTGGTGGTCTGGAAGGTGGACCGGCTGGTCCGCGACATGACCCATTTCTACGGCGAGCTAGTGCCAGAAATGGCCCGCCTGGGCAAACGGGTGGTAGCGGCCTCCGAGGGCATCGACACAGATTCCTCCCATGACGCTGAGATCATGTTCAAGGTCTACTCCGCGCAGGAGGAACTGAAGAAGATCCGTCACCGCGCGACGGAGAGTCGCGCGCGTCTTCGAGAGTCGGCACGGTGGGCCGGCGGCCCGATCCCCTACGGCACCAAGCCGGTCAAGCGACCAGAGGGGGGAAAGACCCTGGTGGTAGATGAGGAGTCCCTCGGGTGGATCGTCACCATGCGAGACGTACTCCGCGAGGGGGGTAACCCGAATACGGTAGCCAACTACCTCAACCAAGAGGGTGTGCCGACGCCATTAACCCGGCATGAGGCGCTCATGGGGCGGACTCCTAAGGTGCGCTTTTGGACACGCACACAGGTGTGTCAGCTACTGCAATCCCGACACTTACTTGGGGAGCTCCTACACAAAGGTGGGACTGTGCGTCGCGAGGACGGCTCCGCCGTCATGCTGATGCCTACGCCCGTCCTGACGCGCCCTGAGTGGGACGAATTGCAGACGCTGACCCGTAGAGGCGCCCGCGGGCCGAAGACCAATCGCAAGGGCGGCTCAATGCTGCTACACGTTGCCTACTGCAATTCGTGCGGCCGGCCGATGTACTACCAGGTCGGGCGTAATAGCCACCCGGACACCTACTATTGCAGTCGGAAAACCCGAGCTTCCCGGCCGGATTGCTTCGCCGTGGAGTTTCCCGCGGCCCTCTTAGAAGACTTCGTGGGGGAGATGTTCCTCGGGCAGTACGGGGGCGTCGAGATCGTCGAGCGTTCGGCCGTCGCCTTGGTCGACTACGATTCCCAGATCAACGAGGTAGACGAGAAGATCGACACTCTGACTGACAACCTCGCCCTTCTCCCCGCCAACGGGCGCGCCGCGGAGCGCGCCCGGGAAAACCTCGTCAAGCTGGAAGGCGAAAGGGCGGAGCTCATCAAGCTGTCCAAGGAAGCCCAGGGTGTGAAGGTGACCCACACGGGCCGCACGTTCGGCCAGGAGTGGCTGAAGGCTGACCCAGAGGGACGCGGGGCCCTGCTCCGCCGGCACGGCATCACTGTGATGGTTCAGCGGAAACGACAACGGCGCAAACGCCCGGAAGACCTCGTCTTCCCGGACTTCCTCCGGATCGACTTCCCGGGGGTGTAACACCGACCGTCCGGCTTACGACCTAGCCGGGAAGACCTACACCAGGGAGGATCCCGTGTTCGGCAGGAAGAAACGACGCAACATCGCCATCCAGACCCACGTCATGGTGGAGCAAGCTCGGGCCCAGGGCCTCCCCGTCAGCGGGTACCGCCCGGGATCGCTCGGTGACCGCCTGTACCAGCGCAAGCTGCGAAAGCAGCAGCAGGGTAAGTGACCGCAATGGCTGTCTACGGTTACACCCGGTGGGCGGACAACCCGCCGGCGGACAGGGCGATCAAGTCGCAGATGCCGGAGCAGTGTTCCGAGATCTTCGAAGAGATGGCCCCGAGATCCTCGCAGGTGCCGGGGCCGGAGTTCAAGCGGCTACTCGACCGGGTGGAAAGCGGGGACACAGTGTGGTTCCCGCCGGCCGATCGGCTCACCCGCGACGTGACCGCACTTCAGTCAATGGTTAGCTCGTTGAGCGACCGCGGGGTGAAGGTCGAGTTCCTAGGCCGCTGAAACGCAGAAAAGCCCCCTACCCGGCCTTGAGTGGCTAGGTAGGGGGCGTTTGCTGTCTCAGGGGGTCGGAGGCTGAGGGAACGGCTGAGGCTTCTCAGAGAGCTTCTGAACGATCGCGTCGAGGGTGGCGTCTGCCTTCTCGGCCAGTTCGCCGGCGGCGGCATCCTCAGCCGCCTTCTTTTCCGCGTTCTTCGGCGCCAGGACGGTAGCCAGGAAGCCGAGGACGGGCGACGCGAGGGCGGCCACCGTGACGACCTGGGTGGCGTCCACGTGGACGTGAAGGACCGTCAGGATGCCGACGACGGTCCACGGGGTCACACTGCCGACCAGGCCGGCCAGGGCCTTGATGTAGCGGTACATCAGGCCACCAACCGAGCGGCGAGGTTAGCCGCCAGCTTCGAGGCAACGGCGTCCTCGTCGAGGCCCTCCACGTCAGCCAGGGCCGCGGTGACGACCGGGGACAGCCCGGCCACGACGCCGGCCACCAGGTCCACCACGGGGACACTCTGCTGGGCGGCCACCTTCAGGGCGAGGTCGGTCAGCGCCTTGCCGACGTTGTCGACCTTGGGGTTGAGTTCCCGCCGCCCGCGGCCGGCTTCGAAGTGACCGAACCGCAGGAGGTCTGATGCGGACGACCACCCGCCGTCTAGGGCGTTCTGAACGGCCTTGTTCCAGACCGCGTCCGCAACTTCCTGTGCGCTGGGCAAGTCATCCTCCTGTGCGTCGTGCTGGCCCCAATCGGCGGCCAAAATGTCGTTCACGTCGGACTGGATTCCGCCGACGTAGATCTGTCCGAGGCGCTGGAAAAGGGCGGCCTTCGAGGACCGCTTACCGCCGGACCACGCGGCCGTCTGCCACCCGTAGCGGGCGTGGGGGCCGACGTTCTTTTCGATGACGTCGTATTCGCCGTAGACGCCCACCCGGTCAATCGAGCCGAGGACGGAAGCCGCCCCGTCGAGATAAGCCGACACGGCGGCGAAGTTGGCCGCGGTGACCTGGTCGGAATCGACCGCGAAGTAGATCGGACGGTCCGAGGGAAAGCCGATGCTGTCAGCGTCCGCGCGCGCTAGACGCGCGGCGGTCTGGCCGGCTGCAAACCCCCCGGCCGCGTCGCCGGCGTGGTTCTCGTAGACGAGGGCGACCCCGACGCCCTTCGCGGTCATGTCGGCGTATTCGGTCTTCGTGATGTTCTTCGTCCTACCCGGGGTGCCGATGTAGCGGATCACCCCGGAATGCCCGGCCTTCACAACCGCGTCGGCCGAAGGCCGGCCCGCGGAGTAGTCGAGCGCGGTAGCCATAAGCTGTCCTTACTTCGTGATGAGCGGGAGAAGCCAGGAAAGGGCCGCGGAGATAACCGCGATGGCGAGGCCAACCCAGAGCTTCCAGGATTCGGACTTCGCAGTAGCCTGCTCGTCCTGCCGCTTCTCGACCGCGGCTAGCCGGACTTCGTGACTCACGAGCTTCTCGGAGTGACCGTCAATTTTCCGGTCGATCGAGTCCAGCTTGTCGAGGATCATCTTCAGCAGGAACCCCGGTTCTTGTGTGTCCACTATGCGCTCCCGGGTCAGACCTGCTCGATGAGGAACACGCCGTTGTTGTCAGTCGCGTTCGGAGTGCCGCCGTTCGTCTTCGAAACCGAAGAGTCGACATTCCACAGAGCGCCCATAATCGTGAACGTGCCCGTGGACGGGGCGGTAAAGACCTTGGACCCCGACGTATTCAGGAAGGCACCGCCCGTGTGGGCTCGCTGGTATCGCCCGTAGAACTTAGTGGCCCCCGTCAGGGTGGCCGAACCGCCGGCGATGTAGTGCATTTCGAAGACGATCGTTGAGGCCGCCGCTGCGTCGTATCCGGTGTCAAAGACGACCCGGTAGTTCAGGCCGTTGACCAAAGACACGGTCCGGGAAACCCAGATGACCTTAGTGGTGCCCGACGTGTTCGAAGAGTTCGCCGTGATCGGCGTGTTCGAAAGAACCTTAGTAGCCGCAACGGTTGCGTCGACCGTCACGAACTTGGCCTCGATGTCCGTGGCGAGCTCTTGCATGTCGAGCGGCACGTTCGGCGGGTCGGTGACCGCAGGGTACCGGAACCCGTATGTAGGGGTGACGGGCATTGGGGCCCCTTCTCAGAATGGGATGACTGTGATGTTCCTGGCCGAGAAACCACAGGTGGGGGAGCTCAATTGCGAGTAGTACTTGCACGTGAACGTATTGCTGCCCGCATTGAGGCCGTCCGCAGCTGTGATCAGTGAAACCCGGGTGGCGTAGTTTTGGAGACCGGCGCCACTGGTAGCGTTCGCCGAGAACGCGTTTTGCAGTGCACCAAACCCGGGGCCGATCGCACTGGCTCCAGTAATCTGGGCTCCGATGGATCCGCCGATGAACTGCCCCACCGGGTTGCCGGTGCAGTAAATGATGGCTCCCGTGATCAGGAGACACCGACGGGACGAGCCGATATTCACCGTCACCGACGGGCCCACCGTGGCCAGGTCGGTGAACGAGGTGGCCGCCGTTGATTCGAACGTCGAGATCGTGGCGGACTGGATCTGGTTAGCAGCGCCGACGCCGGGTGACCCGACCTTGCCCAAGATGAAGTATTGCGTCTGCTTCCTCATGATGACGACGACGTCACCCGCGAAGTAGGAGAGCCCAATGCCGGACTGAACGACCTTGAGGTTGGACAGTACGACGCCGTTGACCGTCACGGTGTTCACGCCGGAAAGGTCGTCCCAGGTCACAATCTGACCGGTGTGAAACGCCACATCCTCCGGCCCTGTCGGCGGGGCAAACCCCGCCGTCATCAAGGCGGCGATATCTCCGGCTTTCACGATAGGAACTGCTTTCTCGTGTCGATACCCATGGCGCCGTCAACGGACAGCGAGTAGGTGATCCGGTCGAGGATGTGTGTCTCGACGTTGTCTGTGTCGGAGTACGTCACAGCCACGACGTCCCAGCCCTCCAGGGCGGGATTAGGGACCGCCCCGAGGGTCACGATGTACGGGAGTCCTGTAGCCGCCTGGAGTTTGGCGACAGCCGCCGCGTAGCACTGGTCGTTGGTCGTCAGGAAGGACGATGTGTAGAACATCGGTACCCGGCCAAACGGCCCGTTGAAGTACGTCGGCGAGGTCGGGTCGACGTCGTAGGCGATGCCCAGGACAGCCGGCGCAGAGCCGACTGGTTCGCCGGATGCGACGACGGCGTTGTAGACGCCGTCGCGGGAGATCTGCCGCTTGGCAGTGACGAGGACGCCGTCACGACCGTGGTTGATCGTCCAGACCGGGGATGCCTTGGGATCCGGTCGGCTCTTCACCTGGAGGCGGCCCTCGTAGTCGAAGTAGGCCACTTTGCCGTATGCGGCAACGATGTCCTTGACGAACTTCAGCCGGTCGGTGTCCATGATGTGGTCCGACCCGAGCGTCTGCGAGTACGCACTCCAGTCGTAGACGGACACCAATCCGGGGACCACGGCGCCGATGGCGTTATCGAGGACCGCGCCGACGGAGGCACCCGCGCCATACTGGACGGGCTGAAGGGCCCGTCCGTCACGGACGTTGGCCATTCGGTCAGAACCCGTGATCTTGATGTTCCCGCGGGGGGCGTCGTCCTGCTCGACGGTGTCGATCCGGAAGTACCCGAGCCCGACGTATTCCCGGGTGCCCCCGCCGTACTCCACCCCGCGCTCTATGTAGATTTCCTGGCCGTACGGGGTCCCGAGATCCGTCGGCGCACCCGGCCAATCAAAGTTGGTCGTCAGGTCCAGGGTGGACGCCACATCCGCCGTGGTGTCGAATGTGACGTCGCCGCCGATGATCGGTATCTCGGTGCCGACAGGGGAAACCCCGGTCTGTCCGGGCGCGACAACGCGCGCCCGGAAGACAGCCCTGTGAGCCCCGCGAAGGGTGGCCAGGAATGTATCCGTCACCGGACGCATTACGGAACCACCACCTCGTTGTCGGAGATCTTGTCAATCAGGTCGGAGTACGTCGCCACGCCAGCAATCACGTCGGCGTAGGTCGCGTAATCGGCGACGACGTCCGCGTAGGTGTAGGTGTCGGCGTAGACCGTGGAGCCCGGAGCGGCCACCTCGGTCAGCGGGATGGTGAAATACCGGCGCTTAGCGGTATTCGCCGGCCGGGTTTGCGTGATGTCCCCGAGAATGGCGTACAGCGTGGGGACCGACGCGTTAGGCGTCGGGGCCTGGATGAGCACCGGCTCACCCGAAGACAGTCGGCGGTCGAGGTCGTTGGCCTCCTCGACGCTCTGGGTGATGAACGTCAGCGTCAGCCGACGAGAGCCCTGGACGTCAGTCACAGCGACGGGCTCTGTCCGCCCGAGAACCTCAAACAACCCCGCCCGAGAAGGCCGGCTAATCGTGCCGTCCCACGAGATCGTGACCGGGGTGTTCAGGGATGGCCGCGCGGGCACCTTGAACCAGGCGCTAGTCAGCGTCGGGGTGATGCTCGCCGTCTCCTGTCCCGCGTAGGCGACAGCGGGAAACTGCACGACGATAGAGCGACTGATAGCCGCCGCCCCGCCGGTGATGGTGATTGTGTCGCCGCCGAAGGGGAGGCCGGCGTTTCCGTCGGGCTCCGAGAAGAAGTCCCAGAACATCCCCGCGTCGTCGCCGGCGGTGGAGGAGACATCACCGATCTTCGTTGCGAACGTCGGCGTAGACGAGCTCGTGAAGTCGTCTTGCTTCCACCCGAGGTACAGGATCATCCCGCGTCCGATCTGGGTGATCGAGGACATCAGGACGTTTTGAGCACTGCCGTTGAGCAAGCCGTGAACGTCCGTCGGGAAAGCCTGGGAGTTCCGGAAGCAAGCCATCTGCGCCAAGGTGTCGGTGTTGACGACGCCCCCAGTGAAAGTCACCGTGGGCGGGGTGTCGCCGGCCTGGTGAACCCGCGCCAGGAGCGCGAGGTTCCCGGACTCCGCAACCTTCGTCCAGCCGGCGGGTGTGACCACAGAGCCGGCTCCGGAGTTCCGGATGCTGGCAAGGATCAGCTTCAAGTCGCCGACGGCTAGACCCGCGGGGGCACCGGGGACGACCGACGCGTTGTTGCCGGTGGCCGCGGTGCCTGCTGCGACGAAGGTCGGAGTAAGCCCGGTGTCGACGTAGGACACCCGGTAGGTATTCGAGACGCCCGCGTCGAACTCGTAGTCGTCGAGCTTGCCGGCGCTCCCGACGACCGGGACAACATCGCCGCCGCGGACAGTCGTCCAGGTGATCCCGTCCAAGGACTTCTCGATGACCGCGTAGTCCGAGCCGGCCGGGGCCGCCGTGAAGGCGACCCGGACGCGGCCGAGATCCGACAGGTAGGTAGCGGTGACGGTCACGCGCGGCCTCCTGCCTTGACGGTGCGCCATGTAGCGCGGTTGTTCTGGTCGATGTGGACTTGGACCACCTGACGAATGCCTTCCCCGAGGTCGAGGTTCAGCGTGATATCCGATGCCCCGCCGAAGCTTTGGGCGTTAGAAACCACCCGGCCGGTTTGCCCGGGAACGAATAGCTCTGGACCCTTTTCGCCAACGACATACGGACGGCCCGCCTGAGCCGTGCCGCCCTTTGCGAGATACGGGATGTTGGGTATGCTAGGGATGCCGACAACACCGGTCACGTTGTTGATGCTGTTGATGGCACCGTTCAGCAATCGAATGGCACCATTGAGGGCGCCCTTCAGGCCGTTACCGATTCCGGACCAAATGCCGGAGAAGAACTCGCCGACTTTCGACCACACGCCCTTGATGAAGTTCCAGGCGTCGCTGAAGCGGTCGCCGACCCATTTCGTGGCCTGCGACACGCCAGACGTCACCGACGACCACAGGCCCGAGAAGAACCCCGTTACGCCCTGCCATATACCCTTGACGAAATTATAGGCGTCGACGAGTCGCTGCCATATCCATTTCGCGGCAGTCGTCACGGCATCGACGACAATTTGCCACAAATTTACGAAGAAATCTGCGATCGGGTCCCAATAAGTAATCACCAGGGCGACGATCGCGATAAGGGCTGCAATCGCCAAAATGACCAGCCCGATCGGGTTGGCGTCCATTGCGATATTCAGGGCCCATTGCGCCGCCGCCCAAAGGCCGAGCGCGATCACCAGCGGGTTGATCCACGACGTATTTTGAGCGATGAAGTTCGCGATATTCTGGAGGACCGGCGCCAGAAAATTAATCACCGGGACCAGGATCGAACCGATCGTCGTGGCCAGCTGAGCGAACGCCTGGGCCATCGGCGGGATAGCCGGCCCGATAGCCTTCAGGGCGGCACCGAGGACCCGTGAGACTACCGCGGCGACCTGGTTCAACGCCTGGAAGAAACCGACCAGGGTTTCGTGACCCTCGGCGGAATCCAGGAATTCACGGACGGTCTTGAGTAGCCCGCCGATGAATCCGAAGGAACTTCCGCCGGCGTCCTCGATCGCCCCGAAGACACTGGCGACGATCGCACCGAGATCCTTGATGACCGCGAAGATCTGCTTGAAGGCGTCTAGTGCACCGTGGATCCACTGCTCCAGGTTCCCGGTGTCAGAGGCGTTCTGTACGAACGCAAGGAACGCCATACCGGCGTGCTCGGCCCCACTGGTCAAGTCGACCAGAATGGGCATTGCGACGGCGCCAACGAGGAGGAACGCGGAGATTACCGGCGAGAGGAACTTGCCGATGTTCTTGATGATTCGGGCGGTACCGGAGAGTATTTCCTGAAGCTCGCTGACCGATGATGCCGACTTCAGCATCGAGGTAACCCGGGTGGCCACTCCACCGATCGCGGTGGCGATTTGCTGGAACCCAGAAGTCAGCTTCGGGAGAGTGCTCTTCAGGTTGTTTACGGCGGGATTCAGCGAGCTCTCGAAGCTCGAAGAGACATTCGACTTCAGAGTGTTGAGGGTTGGGGTCAACCGCTCGAAGGCCCGCTTGGCGCCGTCCGCGCCAAGCTTCGTGGCGACCATCGCCCCGGCAAACGCGAACCCTCCGGAGACGGCCAACGGGAGCGCACCCGCTAGGGTGAACACTGCGCCCGCAGCGGCCGGCAGGAAATTGAGAGCGCCGGACGCTGTAGCGGCGTTCTTGGCCAGAGTTAGCAGGGACTGAGCGCCCTTGCCGACGTTCGCTGCCATGTCGCTAAGCGACTTCTGTCGCCGCTTCTGGTCGTCGGCCAACGCCTTGATAGCGGCCTTGGCTTTGACCGCTGCGCGGACGAGCCCTTCGCTGCTGCCATCAAACTTGACCCTGACTGTCCGCTCACCGGAAGCCATTAGCCCTCCCCGAACTTGCGGACAACTTCGTCAACGGCGGCCATCCACTCGCGGGAGATCTCGGCTCCTGAGTTATCGATGACCGGGAAGAATGCGTATGCGTCTTGCCCTCTGTGGGGGCGGTACTGTTCGCCGTGACTGCCGGCGTACTTCTGGGCTGAGAACCAACCCGAGCGGGCACTCATGCCGAAGATGGACCCGAAGAGCAACCCGAAGGCGGGTGCTCGATTCCGGCCCAGTCGCTTCGTGCCGCCGGCCTGGATGACGGGCACCCGGTCGCGCACGGCCTTGACAGTCTGTGCGACCAGGACGCCCTGCGGACCACCGTGCACCGCGACGTCCGCTCGCACCTTTACGGCGAGCTTGGACGCGATCTTCTGGGAGTGGTCGCGGATCGCGTTCTGTGCGTCCTTGCCCATAACCGACAGAGCCCGCAGGATTTCGCGGGCACCGTCGATTCGGACCGTGACGGTTAGCGCCGTCTTCGCCATTGGTAGTCCTTGAGCTAGCCGGAATATTGGGGGCTACCTGAGCCCGAGCCATATCCCGGCTCCGAGGACTTGCCACGCATTTGCTTCTCCTGGTCGTCCAGGATCTTCACGGCCGTAGCGATACCGCGTTCGTCAAGCTTTGCCCATTCTGAGGGAGCGACTCCAGTGGCAACCGCGAGAGCGATTACCGTGTAGGTCAGCGTCCCTCGGGGGTAGGGTCCGACTCATCGGCACCCGTCGGCAGGACATCCCACTCAGCTTCGAATTCCGCCTGAGTGCGGCCAGCCAGGAGGTCGGGGTACGCGCGCTTGGCTGCGAGGTAAGCGACCTTGTAGAGGTCTTCGAGGGCAACGCCCTTCTCGAAGTCGGAGAACTTCGCGCCCTTCGTGGTGCGCTCCCAGTTCAGGACATCGCGGGGCTTCGCCGTCAGCTTCAGCTCGTCGCCGGCGTCGTTGGTGAGAATGAACTCGATCATGGGTTTTGCCTTTCGGTCGTAGACACCCGACCTCGGGCCCCGGCTACGACTCCGGGGCCCGGGCGGGCCGATCAGGGGTGAATCAGATGTGGAGCAGCGACCGCTTGATGTCGGTCAGCGTTCCCGTGTAGTCGACGAACGCCCTGTCGGCGTTCGCGTTGCCCTTCGGGAAACCGAACGTCACAGTCGCCAGAGGGCCGATTGCCTTCGACCCGCCGGCCGGAACGGTCACGGCGAGGTCGGAGACGTCCAGGCCGTCAAAGGTGGCCTGAGACTGCACGGTCACCGTGACGGACCCGGCGCCGGTGTTGGACACCAGGAGGAACACCGCGGATCCGGTGTCGATGATGTCGCCTTCCGCGTTCGGGGAAGTACCGAGCGGCGTAGTGCCGGCGTGGGTGATCTGCTGTGCGACGATTGAGTTTCGAGCCATTGGTCAGATCACACCCTCGCGTAGACCGGGTCGCCGATCACCTGAAGGGTGATCTCGGTTTCCTCGTTGTCCCGGGCGTCGCCACCGACCGGCGCCGGCTTGATGAGCACCTGGCCGGTCCACCGCACGTGCTCCGCGGCGATGTCCGGGTGGTGGTCCAGGGTGAAGTTCGCGACGGTGTTCGGGTTGGCCCACAGGAAGTCCGAGAAGCCGGTAGAACGCCAGTCGCTGTACAGCTTCAGCTGGAGCGTCGGCTCGTTGTCGGTCTCTTCGATGGCAACGCCGTCGGGGCAGAAGGTGTAGAGCCGGTCACCGTCTTTGGTGCCGGGGTCGAGATTCCAGCTGTTCAGCTGGCACTCGACGGAGATAGCGCCGATCGTCAAGGTAATCAGCTTGAGCCGGCGAACCTGCAAGGACATAGACCCTCCAGGGGTCGGGTCAGCGGCCAACCTCGACGGTCAGCGCGTAGGTGGGAAGCTGCGAGCCGCCCTGCTGAAGCAGGCCCGGGGCAGCATTGGTGACCACGAAGGCGGGGTCGGCGTTTTCGATCGCTTCCGCCACTGGCTCAACGAGGTCGTACAAGCGGCCCGTTGCGTACTGGTCGAAGGGGACGACCAGGTGCACGGTGAACGTGCACCCCGTGGGCTCGCGACAGAACGCCAGCCAATCCACCGTGGGAGGGGCGATTACCGCCCCTGTAGTGCCCTGTACGACGGCCGTCGGGTCCTGGCTAACCCAGAGGTTCGGAATAGCCTTGAGGGTCATCTCAAGCAGATCAGCGGCTTCTCGGACCAGGCTCATGCGACCACCGGCCCGCGGTACTTCCCGATACAGAGCAAGCGATCGATGTCCGGGTCGAACGAAGGCACCCGAGCGGACCCCATTTCGCCGGCGTCAATGAGGGCCTCCGGCGAACGCCGACGGGTGTTCCATCGGACAGCCAGCCGGAGCGTGCCGAGGACCGTGTCAGCGTCGGGCACCTTGGCGTCCGGCAACGGGTACGTCCCGAAGTCGAGATCCGTCCGGACGCGGACCACGAAGGCGATTGCCGCCTCAAGGTCCCGCGTCAGGTTGACATCGTCCTCCGTGACGTTGTCCGGAACCTTCATTTCCTCTTTGAGGTCGGCCAGTGTTGGGGGCCAAGCCATTAGGACTCCTAAGGGGCATCAGCCCCCGCCAGGGGCGCGGCCGTGAAGCCGCGCCCACGAACTACGGGGATCAGGTGGCCGCGGTAACCGTCTGGATCGAGACGGAGCCCGGGTTCCGGACCAGAACACCGACGTAGCCCCAGATGCCGACTCGGATGTTCGACGGGCCGCCGACCTGCTCGTAGGTGAAATCGCTGATGGGCGACTCCGCCAGGATCACAGCGTTGCGACGGAGGACGGCGTACTTCTCCGCGTAAGCGGTCGGGACACCCGCGGTGCCGACGGCGTCGGCGCCCTCGATGTCACCCACGAGGAAGTTGCCGACAGCGCCGTTGGCGTTCTGCGGGTTGTACCGGGACACCGGCATCAACGGACGGTTGTTGCCGTCCTTGAGCTTCCGGAAAGCACCGAAGCGCCGGAAGTTCATCACGACCAGGTCCGCCACGCCACGCTGATCGGCGGCGACGGCCATCTGACCATCGATGACAGCATCGATCGCCGCAGCGTTGGCCTTGAAGGCGGCCTCGTTCGCGAAGGTCGTGCCGGCCGCGGTGCCGCCGGCGAGGATCGCCGCACACACCAGGCCCTCGACGACGGTGTCGAACGCGGAGTGGAGGTCCTCGTAGATCAACGAGTCGACCGCCGGCGTCGAGCTGTCCAGGAGCTGACGGCTGATGTCCTGGTAGGCAGCCTTCGTGGTCGGCGTCAGGGTGTCGCTGCCACTGGTGTACCGGTCGGTGCCCCACCCGGCGTTGTTCGCGCCTTCCGCGGTCTGGTCCGTGATGTTCTGGTCCGTGCCGGCAGTCTGCTTGCCGAGGACCAGCGGGCGCGGGTCGGTGCCAAGGTCCAGGTGTCGAACCAGGTCGGCAACGACGCGGTTCTGACGCGCGGTCGCCATGTACTCGTCAGTCAGCCAGCGGGGCGGAACGATACCGGCGTTGGCCGACTGGACCACCGCGCGACTGTGCTCCTGGAGGCGCTGGAGGGACTCGCGGTCACCGCGCACCTGAGCGCGGTAGTGGTCGCCGAAGAACGAGTGCTGACCGCCTTCCTTCTCCGAGCGGTAGTGCCCCGGGTCGCGGTCCTGGGTGTAGGTGGTGCCAGTAGCCGCACGGGTCTCCGGCTTCTCGGTGGTCGCGGTCTGGGTCGCCGGCAGGATGTTCGCCGTAGCGGCGAGCACTTCAGCGTTGCGGTTCTCGATCTCCAGAAGCGGCTTGATCTGCTCCGCGACGGCCTTGGCGGCGTCGCCCAGCTCGGTCACCGAACGAAGCTCTTCCTCGGTGAGGTCGCGCTTCTCGTCGACCGCGCGAGTCTGGATGGCCTCGATATCGGCGGCGGCCTTGTCGTACTTCGCGCGCAGGGCAACGAGGTATGCGTTGGACATGCTTGAATTCCCCTAATTGGTAGGGTGGATGTGGGTCATTTCGCGAGGAGGTGCCGGAAGCGCGGGGTGCCTGCTAATCAGGGGTGCCGCTAAATCGGGGTGTCCTCAGAAACCGGGCTCAGAAAATAGGGAGCACCGGGAGATTGCCGAGAACATTCCTCGCGGCAACCAAGTTGGGGGTCGCGGGCTCTTCGGCCCGGACAGCTTCGACAACGGCGTTCTCGCCGTACGCGCCCCGCATGACTACGGAGACTTCGATCAGGTGGGCTCGCGTGCGAACGGCTACGCCGCCCGACTGCTGCGTGCCACCCGGGAGTTCACGGAAGCCGATGGACAGCTGATCCAGGACGCCATCCCGGAGGAGCTCAAGAGTCTCGTCACCCGCAGGGGTGGCGGAGACTCGCCACTCGCCGTATAGGCCGTCCTGGCGCTCTTCGAGCCGGACCGTCTTGCCGATGAGCACGCCACCCTGCGACATGTGCCCGCGGGTGAACGGCACCCGATGGCCGGCCACGATCTGCGGGCCGAACGCACCAAGCTGGAATCGCTCGGTCAGGGACCGATTGATGACCTGGTCGACGCCGTACGGGACGGCCCGGCCGACGACGGTCCGGCCGTCGCCTCCCTGGGATTCCGAGCGAATCTTGATGTCATCCGGGGAAACCCGGTAGAGGTCGGTCATGGTGTCTTCCCTGGATCCCCCGAGTCATCGGGATTGTCTGATGCCGGCGGCGGAGGGGCTGCCTGCCGGAAGGGCTTGTCACCGCCCTCGGGCAGCGGAGGAAGGTCTTCCATCCGGCGGACTTCGTTCGGCGTGATCCAGCCGGAGGTGAGCGCGAGAGAATGCGCCTGGTAACGGGTGAGCGTGTCGGCCCGCAGGAGGGCATCAAGCGAGAGCTTGACCCGGACGCCGTACGGCATCAGTGCGGTCAGAGCCTGCTCGATGCGGGAGATGAAGCCCTGAAGCGAGTACTTGATCAGGTTGAGGGCCTCTTGCTGGACGTTGGTATACGTCCCGGATCCGCTTTCCGCCGCAAGGAAGTGCGGCGGGATGCCGAACAGGAGGGCAATCTCCGTCAGCGAGAACTTCCGAGTCTCCAGAAGCTGAGCGTCTGTCGGATTCCAAGCCAGCGGCTCGAACTCCGTGCTGGCATTGAGGACCGCGATGGTCCGGCCGGTCTGGCTGTCCAGCCACCTCGACTTGAGATCGTCGGCTTCTGTCTGCGTCAGGTCCGGATTCAGCGACTTCAGGATGCCGCTCGGGACACCCTTGCTGAGATCCTGAGCTTGTTCCGTCAGATTGTCCGCGAGGTTCAGCGTCCGCATGTGGTGTTCCAGAACACCCATACCCCGCAAAGCTCCCGGCTCGTGAGGGCCGCGGATGTGGAGCACGTCGAATGGCGTGTAGTCGTTGCGGCCGCGGTAGCTGTAGTAGACCTGGCCGTCGGTGTCCCGCCGGACACCGACCTGACAGGCCGGCACAGGGATGATCCCCGTAGGCGTCCCGGTCTCGTCCCGGCTTGCGATGATGGCGAATGCGTTGCCGTTCATCACCAGGTCGAGAACCATCGACGACCAGGTGTCAACACGGGAGTGCGGATACGCTGGCTGTTCCAGCAACAGCGAGCGGAGGAGCTCTGAGCCGCCATCGGCGGTATCCCGATACGCCTTCTGCGGAAGCGATGCGATGGTCTCGGAAATCAGGGTCGCCGCTCGCCACACACCGGGGATCGACAGAACGCCGCGGTAAGCCCAAGCACCCGAGTCGTACGACGCGTAGCCGCCATTCAGCAGCGCTTCCATATGACCGAGAGAAACGATCGTTCGCGTCTGAACCGCGGGCGCGTTCGAGCGCCCCCAGGTTCGGGGGTTGTACCACGCCAATGTCGGCTCCTAGAAGATTTGCGAGCGCGGCAGAGGAATGGGCTCGGGCTCGTTGAGAAGGGCGTACAAGGCAGCAGCCGCGGCATACGCGGCATCGACGTGGCCGACACCCTTGCGGACAAATCGCCAAGAGTCGCCCGAGTAGAACCGCTGGGTGTTCTCCACGTGGGCGTCTAGCAGCGGGTCCCCGGGGTGGATGAGCCCGCGGGTAGCGACAAGGTCGGCCATCTGTTGACAGGCTTCGCCGACGGAAGAACCCTTGATCTCGACCTGGTTCTCTAGGGCCCTGAGGACGGGCGCCACGGCCGCCGCCGGGCCGGCTGGCAACCACCCGACCGCGCGGGCCTTGATGCGGGCGGCCAAAGCCGGCAGATCACGGCGGAGATCTTCCGTGGACGACCACGCGTCAACGACTTCGAGACGGGGTTTGCCCGTGGCCGTGAGGCCGGCGGCAACCAGGGTGGCGTGAAGGCCATCCGGCGAGAGGTCAAACCCGAGTGCCACCTTGCCGGCGTCGCGGGCCTCTGAGAGGTCGCCTAGCGGATCCTTCGTGGCTTCCCAAGCTGACGGGTCAACCGCGGCGTTCAGGACGTCTACGCGCTGACACAAGACCTCGGTACGGAAGACGTCCGGCGGGTCGGTGGCCAGGGAAGACCGGATGGTTTCCTCGGAGATGAGATACCCGAGGGACGGGTTGGCCTGAGCCCACGCTTCCGGGTCGTCGAGCTCGCAGTTCGGCGGAGCCGACCACTCGAACAACCCGATCGTCGGGTCGGTCTCGTTCAGCGCCGCGTCCCGAAGCTGATTCAGCACGACCGAGAACCGGTCGCCAGCGTTCGAGATAGCCCAGATCTGCGCATTCGGCCGGGCCGTCGTGGTCTTCGAGAGGGCCGACCACGCGAGGAAATCCCGGTGCTCACGGATCTCGTCGAGCGTCAGATGGTCGACCGAGAGCCCGCGGCCGGCGGATCGGGTGGCCGCGGAGATCTTGTAGCGGCCCCCGTCAACCAACCCGAAGTACTGCTCACCGTTCGCGTACCGCGGCTTGGTGAGGTACTGGGACATCTCCTCGGACTCGGTGGCGATCGCGAGGGCGCCCTCCCAGACCTCTTTCGCGATTGAAAGATCCTGGGCAACCCCGAGTACCAAATCAACGTTGTCCGTGAAAAGCTTGAATAGGGCGATCAGCTTGGAAAACTCGGACTTGCCGTTCTGCCGGGCTACCTGAACGATGACCGTTCGGAATCGGTAGCTGCCGTCCGGGCGCAGTTCGAGCGCCCGGATTGCCAGCTCTTCCTGCCAAGGCAGGAGCGGCCGGCCCAGGTCTTCACAGAACTGGATGAAGAGGAACCCGCGAGAGGTCTGTGGGGTTAGTGGCCGAAGAGGCTTGGTGAAGAGCCTGGGCTCACGCTTCCCGAGGAGGCGGGAGAGCCCGGAGCCGCGAGAGCTTTCCTTCGCGTGGCGCAACGGGGTCTCCCTTCCGGCTCTCTGGGGTCAGCCCCAGGGCCGTCAGGGCGGTCTGGAGTTTGGCGGCAAGCTCCGCCTTCGTCCGGCCGGAGCGCTCTTCGTCGATTTCCCGGGCGAGGACACGGGCGAGCTCCGCCGCGCCCTTGTCGCGCGGCGAGAGGTCAAGCTCTTTGATGGACGCGTCAACGGCGTCGTAGAGGCTCATTCGTCGTCTCCGAATACTTCGCGGTAGAGCGACCGGGTCTCCTCGTCAAGGTCAGCCCAGGGTGTCCACAACCACCCGTAGACCCACGGGTCGCGGTCGGACATAGCGTCGTTGTAGCGCTCCTCGACAGTCACTGCGGTGGCTCCTCAGGCGGAGGTCCTGGACAGACAGCAGGCCAGTGTTCCGCCACCCGGTCCGCCCGAGCCGACACTTCAGCCAGGCCGCCTTCTGGTGCGTGCCCGAGGGACTCTCCGCAGAGCTCGCAGAAGATCTCCACCCGGCCGTCGCAACCCTCGACGCGGCAGATACGGCCGTCACGCCCGCGGTGGATCACCGCGGGTGCTTCCGCGGGCGGCCCGGTCCGCGCTTCACAGGCTGAGCCGGCGCCGGCGGGATAACCTCGGTGAACGTCTCGTGTTCCACTCGCTCGCCTTCCGGCGGCTCCGGGTTGCTGTAGGTCACCGGGTCCTCGTCGGCGCTGACGAAGAACGTCGGCCGCTGGTGGTCCGGGTTGACGCACCCGTCCGTGGGGCAGATCCGCACGAGCTCTGAGCCGTGCGGGAGCTCGACCTTGTAGAGCTCGTAGACGTCCTCAACCGTGACGCCCTCAGCGGGTTCCCAGCAACCCGTACGCGGGTCCTCAGTGTGGGTCTGAGCAGCCACGAGGGCGCCTCCTGACGGTCGTAGTCGTGGGTTTTGAGCTTCCGGAGAGAGAGTTCACAGGGACGTGGATGCCAGAGGCGATCAAGCCCCAAAAAAGGACCGGGGGCCCATCAGCCCCTTGACATCTGGAGAACGTGCTGAGGGCCGCCTCAATGACAGCGAAGATCACCGCTTCGTCGCTTTGCGAGCGGCCTGGTATCCGGCACGCCAGCCCCTGTGGAACGCCGGGCTCAGCGAGCGCTCACTCGGGCCTTTGCCGCGGTAGCCGTCCTCGATACCCACCGACACACCGCGTGCGTAGGACTGCGCATAGCCAGGCTCTTCGATCCAAATAGCTGGGGTCACCATTGCGTCCTTGGTCTCGGCTTGGGGTCTTGGGACTTGGGTGATCCGATGCTGAGGTTGCACGCCCTACAGCAGGCCACCAGGTATTCGGGGTCGTCCCCGTGCTCGGCACCCCTGGTGTGGTGGACCTGAGGGGCATCGGGGTGGTCTCTAGGCGTGCCCTTGGCCATCTGCTTGCCGCAGTTCCGGCAGATCCAGCCATCCCGATCCAGGACCACCAGGCGGGTCCGACGCCAGTCGGACATCCGCCGATGGCCGTCTTTCCACGCCTTACTCACTGGACTCGGTGATCACTTCGAGTGAGCTTGTGTCCGCAACGGAGATCGGTCCGCTGACACCCCGGTCTGTGATAGCGGCCCGACGGGCCGCGGTAACTACGTCAGCCGGCGTCCAAGGGCCTTCGTTGCCGAGATAGCCCAGGGCCTCAAGCTCGCCGCTTCCGATGGCTGTACGACCGGAGCGGTCCGCCAGGACGGCGCCATTCCCGTAGACGACGGCGAATCGCCCTCGGTTGGCGATGAGGGTGCTAATCGGACCGATGAACGAGTCGTCTTCAGCCAGCTGGCCGACGAGGGCCGACCGCATCGCGGGTACCACCCGGGTAACGACGAAGCGCAGCCAGTCGGTGTCTTCCTTCGGGCGGTAGGTCGGCAACTCAGCCGTATACCGGAGTACCTGCGCTGCCCGGACGTCGCCAGCACACCCTAGGATGTATTTGCCGGCCGTCCAAAGCTTCGACTCGGAATTCTCGAATTGACTCCCCCCACATGACGTCTGCCTGTCGGCGGCGACGGTAACCCCGCCATCCGGGTTTCGGGCTGCGACGATCACGGTCAATGGAGGTCTCCTCGGGATTCGAATTTCAGAGTGCCTACCCGATTCGAACGGGCGAGGACTTGGGCATGGGCTATCCGGAGCCGCCCGCATCCTTTATCCGGTGTCAACCTTTGGCCAGACTCAGTCAAGGCACACCACCCGTGATTAATAACCGCGCGGACGGGTAGAGCCGCGGTACGGCGCCTGTGCACTAGGCCCGTATCGGCAGGAGGTCATCCGCCGTCGCGGGAGATCCTTGCCGGTCACCATGCTGGCCACCCAGGATTCGAACCTGGAACCACCCGGTTAACAGCCGGGTGCTCTGCCAATTGAGCTAGCAGCCAAGGTGACCACCCTTTGGTACCCGGTGGTGGTCTCCCATGGTCCGGGGTTCGCGTCCTGCCGGGATTAGCGGTCCCGACTTAACCGCCCGGCGCGGGCGTACTCAGGGACGCCTAGGATTGTGGCCCTGAGTCAGCTGGAGTCCGCTTGGTCACCCGGCGGACTTCCCGGGTCGTGTCGGTTAGTTATCGACAACACGAAGTAATCCAACAGGGAGCCCACCCGGACCACAGTGGGAGGAGAGGACCACTGCTACCCACGGGATAGCTCAACCTGTCGGAAGACCTTGGGATACCTGTAGCTAGCTCTAGCTGTCTGAAGCTATCTACGCTCAAGCCCCCTTTAGGGGGGCTTGAGTGATCTAGGAGTCAGCTCTAGCTGTCTAGAGAGCTTTGCCCTCCGTTTGGTTCCCATGAACTAGGTGATGTCGGTCGGCCCGGTTTACCGACAACGACCCCCAGATATCACCCGTTTGGGTTAGAGCCGTCTCCGGCTGGTCGACGAGTCCGTCAGTCGAACACCTGGACTCGACCTGGGCAAACACCCTTCCTGCTAGCCCAACCGGGTGACAGCGGATCTTGCTTACTTGACTGGTGCAGACTGCACCCGTAAAGTTCGTCGTGTCAGGCCAACCGGGAAGCCCTGGGAGACCGGATACGGAGCGAATCGAGCCCCAGCTAGCACCACCGCCCGGGAGGGCAGGGGAGCGGCGAGATAGCCCACCACCGCCGGGAGGCGGAGGAGCCCGCAAGGGGGCAGACGAGACCGGGTCAGGTGAAACAGCCGAGCCTGCGACTGGTTGGTCTGCGGTGCCGCCGCCCGCGCTAGGAAGCCAGGCGACGACTTCGAGGTTCACATGATCTTCCCGGGACAGACCGGCCGAACGCTTGCGGAGAACCGGCCTTAGCGGGCGACTCGAAGACGACACCAACGGGGTTCGATTCCCCCGGGCGGCACGTGGACGAAACGACAGAAGAACTGGATCGCATCGACGCCGAGGCGCAGGAGGCAATGTGGGCTGAAGAAGAAGCTCGCGGATATGACCTGACCAACTGCTGACTACAACCGCGAGGAAGAGGAACATGAGCAAGAAAGCCGAAGACGCGAAGAAGGCCCTTCAGGAGTCCAAGTCGGCCGGGGAGTCGCTGGAAATCCTGGCCGACCTGCGGAAGAACGACCCGGACACCTACGACGAGATCAAGAACGAACCGGGTAACTGACCCGGAAGCCTCGGAACACGGCGTGAGGCCGCGGGATCGAATCCCGCCCGAGGCACTTCCAAGACAAGCCGAGGAGGCGACAATGCTCGCTGTCAGCGAACGCCGCAATGCCTTGTTCCAGGAACGGGAGCGGGCACACCGCCGATGGGAAATCGCCCGAGCCATCGGGGCTACCCGCGAGACGCGGGATGTCCTCAAGGTGCTGGCCAATAGCCGGGATAAGGCTTTCCGTCGCGCTTACAAGGCGGAACGGGTGGTCCTAGACAAGCTGTTGGCACGAGGTGGCTCGTGAACGCGGCTGACGCGGCCTACCGGGCCGCCCTTGGCATCCCCGAGGGCGGCCCTCTGCCGAAGACCCTGGGGACCGTGGCACCCGGCGCCAGCCCGTCCCGCCGCCGGCAGGCGGCCAAGAACAACGCCAAGCGATCCGCACCGCCCCGTTAGGAGGGCTGACCGTGACCACCAATCAGACCGTCGGAATCATCCTCGCCGTCCTCATGCTGGCGGCCGGGATCTACGCCTTCTTCGGCGCCAGGGCCCTCCTGCGGGACGGCCGGGAGCGCCGGCGGTACAAGGCCCTTGTCGACGAGGACGCGGCCCGTGAGGCCGCGCTCAGGGCCGAGAGGATCGACCTCGAAGTCGACTTCCAGATGTCCGGGCTTGACGGCGAGCTCGACGAACTTTTTCGACGCTAGAAACTTGACAGGTGCAACCCGCACCTGTCCAACCGGGCTCCCCGTGTCGACGTTGCCGGCATGGGTTGAGCCCGCCAAACTTCGAGGAGAGAACCAATGATCATCGACAAGCCGAAGGCGATCGAGCTCCTGGAGCGCGCGGTTGCCGAGAAGGGCGCGGACTACGTCGACCCAGGCAGCCAGTGGGGCAAGGGCGGGTGCCGCTACGTTCGCGAAGATGCGTGCGGCTGCATCGTGGGGCACGCGTACTTCTACGCCGGCGCCACGCTGGAACAGCTGAAGGGGATGGACAACCACCCGGATGACCCGGGGGTAGCCACTCTCGCCTACGACGAGCTGTTGCCCGTCGAAACGACTCCTGACGCCGTCAGCGCCTTCGAGGTGGCCCAACGGTCTCAGGACCGCGGCGAGTCGTGGGGTACGGCCCTGGAGAAGGCGAAGGCCGTTTGATGGTCCTCACGCTGATTCTGGCCGCCCTGATCGGCGTCCTCGTCCTCCTGGCCGGCCTGGTCCTCAAGATCGGCCGGGCCGCGGACCTGATGGAGGCGGCCCTCGAAGAGCTGTCCCTCGACGTCGATTACGACGCTATGCAGGCGTACTGCGAAGAGGACGCTCGGAAGACGGCCGAACAATTCGGGCTGCCCTGGGGTGAGCTCGCCGACTGGGAGAAAGAGCTCCTAAACGAGGACGACGGGTGAAGACGTGGCACGTAACCGTCTTCATGCCGGATGGCCCGTGGGTCGCCACGGTGCTCGCAGAGACAGCTGAGAAGGCCAAGGAAGCCGCGAAGAGACAGCTCCGGGCGCCCGCCCGAGCGTGGGCGCACGCCAACCCGGTAGGCCGTTAGGGGTCGTGATCAAGCCGAAACTTGACAGGTGCATACGCCACTAGTGTGAACTGTGATGATCCTCTCGCCCTGAGCCATTCGGCCTAGTAGCCGGAAGCGTGACGGCGGTGATCTCACTCTGAGTGATGACAGCGATCCCGACTAGTAGTCGAACGGCTGTTCTAGTGCAACTGCATCACCGCTGGTCAGAGGGTTAGAAGTTACCCGAAAGTAGGTCACGGTGACACAACGGTCGAAGTTGTCCCGTTAACGCCTTGGTGTGGTCCATGCGATGTTTGAGTCAAGGGATTGCGCCGTACGAACCAAGGACGGCCAAGTGGACACAGCTTGTTGGGTGCACGCTGCACCAGTAAAGTTCCCCGTGGAAATCACAGGAGGGGAACGGAATCGTGCCGAAGCGTCGAGCGATCACGAGGGAAGAGCTCCTAGCCCAGCGCGCCAAGGGGTTCAGCTACAGCGAGATCGGCAAGATGTACGGGATCACCCGTCAGGGGGTCTCGTGGAAGATCAACCACTCCGGCGGCAAGCCGCCCGAGAAGGAAGAGACTCGATCCGATCGGGCACGTAAGGCACTTCCTTGGAAGATTGTCGGCCCCCAGTTGAAAGCTGACCCGATCCGTCAGCTTAGGCTGCACCTGGAGTATGCCGACACCCAGGGACAAGGGATGCCCGAAGGCGAGCTTCGTCGTCTGCGGAGTCTGTACGACCGACTGACGAACTTCTCAGTAGTCGTACGTTACGACCCGAGTATCCCGCCCATGCCCGGTAGGAAATACGGGGGGTTCGAGTACGCACCCCGAGAGGATCGAGACGGAGACCTGATTCTCCGGATCGATGAACATACACAAATCCCGGAGGAAGATCGGGCTAAATGGTCGCTCCCGCCGCGGGAGAGTTGGCCAGAATAAGGGGTGCACGTGAAGGTCATCGCTGACGTTCAAGGACAGGTTTATGCCTACCGCGATGACGCGTTGTTAGTGATAGTCAGGGGGTTGACGGCGTCGCCGTTCGGACCGGCCTATGAGCCGGTCCGCCGTGAGCTCGAAGGCCGTTGTCACACGCTTGGGGTTCGCGGGCCTAACCCGGATTCACCAGATTGTCCGGAGTGGGCCCGGGACGCCGAGCTTTCGATCTACAAAGTCTGGGCTGATTGCCCACCCTACGAACACGAGTGCGCTCAGGAGGTCCGCCGTGTTGCTGGTTGATGATGAGCTCCGCCAGGAGATCGAGAAGACTGCCGAGTGCACCCGGGAGGAGAGCGTCCGCCGGGGGATTGTGACAGTCGAGCAGGCCGAGGGGATCGACTGGGTGGGCGTGCTCTTGCGGGCGGTGTCCCGTGAAGACGGCTGACGAACGCCACGAGGAGTACAAGACCCGCCCGCGGTCCTGGAGCCAGCTGAGCCAGTACGAGCAGTGCCCGCACTCGTTCTTCCTGGAACGCATCGCGAGGGTCTGGAGTCGGCCGGCGGCCTGGTTCGCCACCGGCCTCGGGATCCACTCCGGCGTGGAGGCCTACGAGAAGGGTGAGGCCTCCACGCTCGACGAAATGCTAGCCGTGGCCCAGAAGGCCTTCAGGGACGACGTGAACAGCCGGCTGGAAGAAACCCCGCGGGCGGACTACTGGCAGTCCTCAGGGCCGTATCACGGCCCGGAAGACATCCCCCGGCGGTACGCCGACCTCCGCCGGCACCTGGAGAACTACCTCATGGTGGCGAAGACCCGGCCACCCATCGTCAGCTTCGACGAGCTGGCGGTTGAGTGGGAGATGGACTTCGACCTAGACGGCGTCCGGGTCATCGGGTTCGCCGACCAGATCCGTGAGGGCGAGATCGTAGACGTCAAGGCGGGCAGCATGGTCCCCGAGAACCCGGGACAGCTAGCCGTGGGTGCGGAGGCTGTACGCCAGAAGACGGGCGAGAAGATCACCAAGGGCGTCTACATCATGACGGCGAAGAAGCCCACGCCGAAGGGCCGCATCAGTGCGGCCCAGGTCGTCGAGAAGGACTTGACGACGATCCCGGTGGAGGCCCTGACGGCCCGCTTCCACGAGGCCGACGAAGGGATCAAGGCCGGCAACTGGGATCCGAAGCCGTCCGATGCCTGCCGGCGGTGCTCCGTGGCATCGTCGTGCGATTTTCGCATGGACTGAAACTTGACAGGTGCAGATTGCACCAGTGAAAGAGGAGAGAGCAGTGAGCAAGCTTCCGAAGCTGTACCGCAAGAACCGCCCCGCGGACCGCTACAAGTACGTCGAGCTTCAGCTTCTGAGCGATGAGTACTCGTCGTTCGGCGTGGACATTCGCGGCGGCGAGCTGACGATCTGGAGTCTCGGGACGCGGGCCCACAACGCGCCGGTGTCGGTAAAGAAGATCCGCAAGTTCGCCAAGGCCCTCCTGAAGCTCGCCGATCAGGTCGACCCGCCGGCGCCGAAAGTCAAGTACTTCGTTCGGTCCTTCGGTCTTCCGTTCTACTTCCGCGAGGTCGACGGCAGTCCGCTCGACCTCTGGATCGAGGCCCGAAAGGAATGGCAGCCCTCCTGGGGTTACAAGACGGGTTCGAGGCTACTGGAGGCGGAAGGGTCGCGCGAGATCACCGCGGACGAGTTGCCGGCGGGTGCCCGATGACGAGTTCGGAGCTCCGGCTTCTTCGGAAGATCGAGGATGCCGAGCGGGCGGTTCGTACGGCCAGAATCCACCTCAAGTTGTCCGCCGGGATCATCGCGGCGGCCGGAGTCTTGGAAGTGGTCAGCTCGTTGCTCACCAACGGGCAGGACGGTTGGGTGGCAGGACAGATCGTCGCTGCCCTCGGGATCTTCGCTGGACTGTTCTTCTTCGGCTACCTGGTCTTCGCATACTTCGACGCGGACTTGGAGCACGACGTGACCAAAGCCCGCCGGGACTACGAGGACTACCTCACAGAGCAAGCGGAGGGTGGACGATGACCGCCGCCGCCGACCTCCTCCGCGCCCGGGTGCTGGCCATCCTCGGGGAGCTCGAAACCCTGGCTCCGCTTCTGCCGACTCTGCCGGAGATGACGGACGCGGACGAAGCGCTTCGGGCGCTTCGCCACCTCGGCAAGCAACTGGAGGCGTCGTGAAGATTTGGGACACGAAGGCCACTTTCGAGCTCCTGGGCAAGCAGGCAAACGGCAACTACGTGTCGCTGTACGTCGGCCCGTGGAACCGCGTAATGGAGCAGCGGATCAGTTACTGCGGACTGGCCTACCACGGCCGACTTATCCGCCGCTACGTCAGGGACACCGAAGTTCAGGCGATGTTCTACGGCCACCCGGACCTGAAGGCGCTTGAAGCCCACCTCGACGACTTCTACGCCATCCCGGGCAGCCCGTACGACCCGCCGAACCGGTCGGCCGACCCGGAGATCCTGAGTGCCCTCCGCCGGCGGGTACCGCCGTTCGACGGCCGGCCCGAATCCTTCTGGCCGGAGGGCTTCGACCCCGACGCCATCGAGGGGGCAGCATGAGACGGCTGTACGCAATCGCAGGGCTTCTCTTCGGAGGGGCCCTTTTTCTTGCCGGCTGCGCGTCGGCGACGTCGGGAACGGTGACCTCGAAGCAGCACAGGCCGGCCTACACGGTCTACGTGCCGACGTGCTTCGGCTATGACGGTAAGGGAATCTGCACCGTGTGGGTCCCGATGCCGTACGACCAGCCCGAGTGCTATGAGGTCAACTTCTACAACGACCAGGAGGACCGCGAAGGGTCGGTGTGCGTCGACTCGGCCGAGTACGGGTTCTACCGGCTTGGTGATCACTACCCGAGGGAGCGGTAAATGGGCATGTACACGGCGTTGGTGCTCGACGCCCGGCTGAAGCGGGACGTTCCGGAGCGAGTTCTTCTGACTCTCCGGCACATGGTCGGCGAACTCGAAACCCTGGAGAGCACGCCGGATCACGCGCTCTTCGGGGATACACGGTGGGAGTGGATGCTTCGGGGTAACTCCGCCTACTTCCCGGTCGAGCGACCCCCGAAGCTCTACCGCCCGTTCTACGGTTCGGGCGAGGGTGCGTGGCTGCTCTCCGTCGGGTGCTCGATCAAGAACTACGACCGAGAGATCCCGCTGTTCCTCGAATGGCTGACGCCGTACGTCGAGGAGGCCATCGGCTACACGATGTACGAAGAGGACGAGACGATTACCCCCGTGCTCCTCGGGGACTACTTCGGGCGGGGGTAGCCGGTGACCAACCCGGCGGCCGAAGCCGCCATCAAGTACACCGAGCTCGGCTACAAGGTCTACCCGGTCAACGTTCGGTTGGTCACCGAGAAAGGGCGGACGAAGAAGAAGCCGTCCTTCAAGGACGGCGCGTGGTCGGTCGAGTCCGGCGCCAAATTCCCCACCGACCCGGACGCCATCCGGGAGCACTGGGAGGGCTACGACGGCGTAGTTATCCTCTGCGGGCCCTCGGGCATCGTGGCTATCGACGTCGACCAGGGCGACGGCAAGGACGGCTTGGCCAACCTGAAGGCCGCCGGCCTGACCCTGCCGAAGACCCCGATGCGCCAGCAGACGGCGTCCGGTGGTTGGCATGGGCTTTACCGTGTGCCCGAGGGTGTCGAGCTGACCAGCCGGCAGGGCTACCCGGTGGAACACGTCGACATCCGGGCCGCGGGCGGTCACGGCGGCTTGCTGTTTGCGGAGCCCACAACGCTCCCTGACGGCCGCGGGTGGAAGTTCCGGGGCCTGGTGGCCCGGGACGACTTGCCGGAGCTACAGGCCGACTGGGTCGACCTTCTGCTAGCCGCGGACGCAGAGCAATCCGAGTCCGCCCCGTTGCCGGCTGACCCGGAGGAGCTCTTGCGGCGTGTCCGCGAGATGCCCCCCGGCGAAGGCTGGACCCGCTTGGGCCCGTTGTCGATGCGGTACGCCGCGGTGGCGATGGGCGTCGGGATGGACGACCGGGCGATCGAGGAGGCTTTCCTTGACGCTTACCGGGATCGCCCCGGCGGCACGCTGTCCGATGCCCGGCGGTCGATCCGGTCGGCCCTGAAGAAGGTGGAGCCCTGGCTACCCGGTGATCCGGAGCCGGATTTCGACCACCTGGTAGCCGAGGAGGCCACCCGGGCGGAGATCCGGCTGCGCGGTCAGCGTCAAGCTCTGGAGAAGATCGAGAGCGAGAACGCCATCCACCTCCGCCGGGAAGACGCCGTAGACCTCGCGGCGCCGATGGAGAGCACTGCGTGGGTCGTGCCGGACCTGGTGGCGGAGAACGAGGTCACCATCCTGTACGGCGGTAGCCGGGCGGCGAAGACGGCCATGATGGTCGACCTTGCCGGTCAGCTGTCCATCGTCGGCGGCACCTTCATGGGTGCCGACGTTGGGCGCCGGCGGGTCTGCTACCTGGCGGCGGAAGCGCTGACCTCGGTGGCCAACCGCTTCCGGGCCTGGTTCCGATACCACAAGGTCACTCCGGATCCGCGGTGGATCGAAGTTCAGCCAGGCAACTTGCAGCTCGACAACCCGAGGTCGGTCAGCCGGGCGGTGGAGTACCTGCGGGATTTCGATGTCGTAGTTGTCGACATGTTGGAGTACGTCACCGGCGGAATGTCGATCAACACCGACGCTGCCCGGATCGTGGTGACCTTGAAAGAGATCGCTGCTCGGGCCGGCGTGACCATGGTTGTCCTTCACCACCCGAAGGCGACCAAGGTGGACAAGGACGGCAACCCGGTGGTCTCCAAAGAGATGGCCGGGCAGCACGCAGCCTTCTTCGGGAAGGCGAACTACGTCCTCTTCGCGGAGCCGGACGGTGAACACCGGTACCTGGTGACGGTGACGAAGTCGAAGGACAGCGAAGACGGCGCCCGATGGACCGGGCGCACGGTCGGCGGACCGGGCGGATTCCCGGTCTACGTCAGCGAAGGCAAGCTCAACTACTGAGGAGAGCAAGTGACCGAGTACTTCAAGTACGAAGACGACAACGGCACCCACTTCTATCGTATCCGACCAGGTGCGGATCAGGCGGACACGCTCTACGCGGACAGCCCCATCAATCTGAAAAGCCTGTCAGCGAGGTTCGTTCGTAGGGACAAGACTGCCGTGAGCGCTTCCGATGTGCCCGAGGACTTCCGGGTGGGGTCGGATAAGTACAAGATCGGCGATCGCCTGAAGGGGACGGCGTCGTGGGCGAACGGTGACGAGGACTACCCGTACGAGGGTGAGTACCGCGGAGAGGTCTCCGAAGACGGATGGCCGGAGGTGCACGGCGATGACGGCGATGCGTGGTACCTGGACACGGATAAGCCGATCACCGTTCTCGGTACCACGCCCTCGCTGTCCTTCGTCGGCCCGGAGCCGGAGGTAACCGTGCCGACGGTGACTACCCCGTTCAGGGTCGCCACTACGGGGACCTTCGGGCGCATCGAGGACAGCCGAGGGAACCAGGTCGCTGAGTTCCTGGGCGACCTGACCAGCGAGAGCGAAGACGTCGAGTTGGCCGCTCTGGCCGTCGAGCTCCTCAACGAGCACTTCGGTGCCAAGTAGTCCGGTCTGCGTCGACTGCATCAAGGACGGAGTAACGACCGTCCGGCCGACGCCCTACGGCGGCCCGAGGACGCCCCTGTGCGTGACCCATCACCGGGCACGCCGTAAGGCCACCCGAGAGCGCGCTAGGGCGTCCCGGCTGGAACGGGTCTACTCGATATCGGCCGAGGCCTACGCGACGCTCTACGAAGCCCAGGGCGGGCAATGCGCCCTCGGGTGTGGGGCCACCGGGAAGACGAAGGCATTAGCGGTCGACCACGACCACTCTTGCTGTCCGGGGTCGACCTCGTGCGGCAAGTGCGTGCGGGGGTTGTTGTGCGGCCCGTGCAACGTCCTCCTCGGGAGGTTCCGGGACAGCCCGGACCCCTTCCGGAGAGCAATCGAATATCTGGCAGACCCGCCCGCGCGGCGGGTCTTTTTGTTGGAGGAGAACTGATGGAGCTGTTTTTCCGAGTCGTCATCGTGACCCTGTGCCTGTGGGGTGCACTCGCCATCCTCGGACTGTCCCTGGGCTTTTGGCCGCTTGTCGGCCTGGGGGCCCTGATCACCGTCGGCCTTCGTGCCGCCGTCCAGAGCAACAGCTGAGGGAGCTGACATGACGATGTTCATCGGGCCGAAGCCGGCCAACACCCCCAAGTACGTGTACCCGTTCACCGCGTCTGACGGCCACGTCTATGACGCCAACGGGGTCGACATCGTCGCCCTCGACCTTCCGACGTTCGAGGATGACGCGGAGATGGCGAAGGCGATCGCCGACGCGCTCAACGCGAAGTTCGCGGCCACGACGACGGAGCCGGAGGGCAACGCAGAGGTCTTCTCCTACGAAGGGGTGCGGCCGACCGACAACGACGTGTGGTTCGTGGTTGAGGACCGCGCGTATTACCGACAGAGCAGCGGCGCCCTCGTGCGGTCGGTCTTCTCTCCTCAGGAGCTTCGTCGGGGCGCGGCAAACCTCGTGCCCGTCGGTCGGACCTATGTCGACCCGGCCGACCTGACGGGCGTCGAGGGGAAGGCGTGACGTCCTGGCGGTGCACCGTGGCGCCAGGCGCCGACGGTGTCCCCGTGATCTACCGGCTGGTCAACGGCAAGCCGGCCGACCGGTGGGACCGGGACAGCAAGACGTGGCAACCGATCGAGGAGAACGAATGACGAAACCCGGCCCCCGCGTGCTCGCGTGGGACATCGAGACGGCGCCGAACCTCGCGTACGTCTGGGGCCTCTGGCAGCAGAACGTGGGCCTGAACCAGATCGAGGCCCGAGGGGACGTGTTGTCCTTCGCTGCCCGATGGGTGGACGAGCCACCCGAGTCGATCGTCTTCCACGCCGGGCGCACGGAGTCCGATCACCGGAAGATGGTCCGGGCGGCTCACAAGCTGCTGGACGAGGCCGACGCCCTGGTGTCCTGGAACGGGAAGTCGTTCGACACCAAGCACATGCACCGAGAGTTCCTGCTTGCGGAGCTGACTCCGCCGTCGCCGGCCCGCGAGGTCGACCTCATGTTGGTGGCCAGGAAGCGGTTCAAGTTCGTCAGCAACAAGCTGGAGAACGTCAGCCGGGAGCTCGGGTTGGGCGGCAAGGTCCAACACAGCGGGTTCGAGCTTTGGCGGCGTTGCCTCCAGGGTGACCCCGCGGCATGGGCCGAGATGCAGGAATACAACGAGATGGACGTTCATCTCCTCGTGGACCTGTACGACCGCCTACTCCCGTGGATCGACACCGCTCCGAACCGCAACCTCTTCACGCTGGAAGAGGGCTGCCCCCGTTGCCCGGCCGGTCCGGAAGCCCTGAAGCCGCGTGGCTTCCGGCTGACGAACGTCGGCGCCTTCCAGCGGTACCGCTGCCAGGAGTGCGGTTCGTGGTCCTCGGAGGGCAAGCGGGTCCACGGCGTCGACATTCGGCCGGCCTGAAACTTGACAGGTGCAAAGAGGTGATCTTGACTACTATCGATGACCTCATTCCCGAGGTCGAGAAGGCAGCCCGATCGGCGACCCGGTCTTGGACCGGGGCGCTGGATGCCGAAGACATCGTCAACGACGTCTGGGTGAAGATCTACGAAGCCCCGAAAACCTTGCCCGCCTTGCTGTCCTACGAGGCGGACCAGCGGGGCAAGGTGCTCCGGGCCATCGCCCGGCAGTGCGCCGGCTCGGAGATGTCCGACCGGGAGCTGTTCTCCGCCAACGTCAGCTATTCGACCGACGACGTCCGCCGGATCCTGGCTAAGGGCGGGGCGGGCGACACTCCGGGCACGACGACTCATATCGAGTGGGTCGACGTCCAGGCGGCACTGACGGCGATCAGCCCGTGGTACGCCGAAGTCATCTTCGCCCACTACGTCGCCGGCGACTACGTCGAGCCACCCGGCGACAAGGGCACGACGCTGACTCGGGCGCGCGATGCCCTTGCGGCTGCCATGAACGCCGGCCGAAAGGCAGCCCAGGCGAACCACGAAGGCCCCGGCTCTCGCCGGGCCATGTCCAACGCGTCGGCTCGGTCGCTGACCAAACGCGAGGGAGGGGAGTAGGTGAACAACTTATTCGAAATCGACAAGCTCGTTCGGCAAGACCTGTACCGGTCGTACGTCATGCCGGAGCTCTACCCGGACGAGCGGCCGGCGATGGTCGGCAACTGGTCAGCAGAGGACCGAGAAGCCTACTGCGGAGGTGAGTGGACCCGTGGCTACGGATCCTGACTGGGACCCCTTCGCCGACGAGACCGAACCATCGCCGGCGGAGTTCGGCGCAGACGAGGAGAGTGGACCAATCATGACGCAGCAAGACAACTGGGTGTCGTTCAGCTTCGTGAGCGACACCGGGTATGACAAGCTCCAGGGTACCGTTCACGGTGAGCCCGAGTTCGTCGCCAAGGCGTTCAACATCCCGGACTTCGACGGCAAGATCTCGACCCTGATGGCGAAGGCCATCAAGATCGACAAGTGGTTCAAGACGAAGTCGGCGGAGGAGAACCCGGGAAAAGGCTGAGGCCGGGTCAGCCTGCTGGCAGCGTCGAGCCGCCCGAATGGGCGGGCGAAGCGCCGACCTGTGATCACGGCCAGAAGCGGAAGTACAAGTCCCAGCAGAAGAAGAACGGCGAGCTCGGGCACCTGTGGGAGTGCACCGCCGCCGAATACCCGGACCCCGCGCAGTGCGACGCGGTCTGGATCAACCCGCCGACGAAGGGAAAGAAGTAGCTATGGCGTGGGAAACGATCGAGGGCAACGGCGGCGGCGACTTCGAGGAGCGGGAGAAGCTCGCCGTCACGATCGGGAGCAAGATCGAGGGCACCGTCAAGCGTGTCGGTGACCGGCACGAAGGCACCTACGGCGATGTTCGCTGGGTCGACGTCGACACCCTGGACGGCGTGGAGGGCGTCTTCCCGGCGCGGAAGATCCTTCTCGACCGGGTGGAGGATGCGGACCTGAAGCCGGGCGATCAGATCCGGATCGAGTTCGTTTCGGAGAAGCCGAAGAAGGGCGGCAAGCCCTACAACAAGCCGATCCTTCAGGTGAACCGCGGCGGCGGGGCGACGGCGAAGAAGGCCGACCCGAAGCCAGCCCCGAAGTCCAAGCCGGAGCCGGCGACCGACGAGCCGGATTTCTGACGGCTCAAACTTGACAGGTGCAGGCGGCACCTTTACGGGTGCCGCCTCTTCTTTTGGAGGAGAAGGTCTTGGACGAGCCTCGCATCGGCTCACTGTGCACCGGGTACGGCGGGTTGGATTTGGCCGCCCTAGCCGTCTTCGGTGGGGAGCTTGCCTGGTGGTCGGACATCGAACCCGGCCCGATCAAACTCATGACCCACCACCACCCGGGGGTGCCGAACCTGGGTGACTTGAAGCTTGTGGACTGGTTGGCAGTCCGAGAGATCGAAATCTTGACGGCCGGCTATCCGTGCCAGCCCTTTTCGAATGCGGGGAAACGTCTTGGCACTGAAGACCCACGACACATATGGCCCTGGATCGCCGACGCCATTGGCGTACTTCGACCCAGAATCGTCCTCTTGGAAAACGTCGCCGCCCACCTCCGACGAGGCTTCGACGTTGTCAGCGCGGACCTTGCCGACCTGGGGTACTGCGTCACGTGGGGGATTGTTTCCGCGGCCGAAGCCGGAGCTCCGCACCTCCGGAAGCGGCTCTACGTCGTTGCTGAAGACACCGACCAGCAATCTGGGATCGAATGGCGGTCCGCAACTCCCGGAGAAGCGGAAAGCGGGCGGTCACGGCCCGACGCTGGAGGACGAAGTCTACGAGCTGTCCCTGTTGCCGACCCCCTTGGCGAACATGAACGGGGCTTCGAAACCGGAGATCGCGGCGGGGAATCCGTACGGCAGGCTGGAAACCGAGGTCGCGATACTTTCGATTGGCGGCAATACGGACCAGCCATCCGCCGATGGGAGGACATCCTCGGAGTACCGGCGCCGGAACCGACCCATCGCGGACCCCGAGGTGGCGTGAAGGTTGCTCCCGCATTTGCCGAATGGCTTATGGGGGTTCCTGGCCGAATCACATCGGTTCCGAACTTGTCGATCAATGACCAACTCAGGTTGGCCGGCAACGGCGTGGTTCCGCAGCAAGCGAGGCTCGCCATTCTTGAGCTCTTGGGGGTGTGAGTATGGGTGCGCCAAGTGGCACGCTGACGTTCGATATTGAGACCCACTCGGCGCATCTGCTCTACACAATGCCGCCGGAGAAGTTCTTCCGGCTCGGCGGCTACCGATGGCAGGGCGACGACGAGGTCATCATCACGGACGACCTGGAGGAGCTCCGGGACGCCATCCGGCGAGCCCGGTGGGTCGTCGGGTTCAACGAGTGGGACTTCGACCTGAAGGCAGTCTTCGGCCCGGGATCCAACGAGCCCGTCAAGCTGGCGATGGAAGGCCGCGGGGTCGACCTGATGATTCACGCCGGCCTGGTCCACCCGACGCCGGAGAAGTGGACGGACCGCAAGGGTGCCCTTCGGGTCGCCCCTAAGAAGGGCTGGAAGCCAGAGCAAATGATGCCCTGGTTCAGCTTGGACGAACAGGCGCACCAACTTGGGGTTGGCGGGAAGACCGACGACCTGAAGAAGCTGGCGTCCGAGTTCGTCGAGCCCGGCGAGGATCCACGGTTGGGTTTCGGCCGGATCCCGCTGGACGACCCTCGCTATCGGTCGTACCTCGTCGGCGACGTCGAGGCCACCGAGCGGGTAGCCGCCGCGCTCTTGAAGCGCGGCAAGCTGTCCGGGAACGGGGAGCGGTACCCGGACCGCGACTACGTCGGGTACCCGATGCGGGAACAGGAGATCGCCGCTCGGAAGGCCGTCATCTCCTCGAACGGCTGGCGGGTGGATATCCCGGAGGCCACCCTCCGGCGGGACGAGCTGGCCGCCCGGCGAGATGTCATCGTCGGGAAGCTCGCTGCGGACTACGGGCTCCCGACGGACAGCGACAACCCGTGGTCGACTAGCGAGGGCAAGCGCGCCATCGTCGGGGCTTTGGCTGACGTAGGCATCACACCGGCGGCAGTCGACTGGCCGAAGACGGACGGGTGGGAGAACCGCGACCGCGACCGGGCGGCGGCTGAGGCAAAGGCAATGGGCCTCAAGATCGCCGTTGACGGGTGGTGGGAGGAGCTCTACTCGGGTATTGCCGCCAACGGAAAGAAGCTCTCAAAGTCACAGAGGGCGGCACGTGAGCGCTGGATTGCCCGGGACACCGAGAAGGCGGAACAGCTCGATAGGGAGCCTCTCCCGCCGTTCTACGGGTTGTCCCTCGCCGGCGAGACGCTGATCGAGCTGACGAAGGGCACGCCGGCTGAAGACCTCGGGGTCGCCCTGGCGGAGGTCAAGGGGCAGCGGTCGCTGGCTCAGCTCACGCTGGACAGCGTCCACCCGGACGGCCGGGTCCACCCGGAGATCACGATGCTTCAGGCGTCCGGCCGATGGTCGACGACGAAGCCGGGGCTGACCGTGTGGACGGCCCGCGGACCCGGTGCGGTCGAACGGAAGTACTACCTCCCGGACACCGATGACGAAGTCCTCGTGTCGGTCGACCTATCCAACGCCGACGCCCGCGGCGTGGCCGCGGAGTCGGGCGACAAGGCGTATGCCGTCCGGTTCCAGCCTGGTGAAGACGGCCATCTCCTGAACGCCATTGCGGCATGGGGTGCTGACGTCGTCTTGGAGAACGAGGAGACGAAGAAGCACTACCGGCAGGCCGGCAAGCCCTACGGCCACGGGTGGACCTACGGCGGCGGACCGAAGACCCTAGCCGCCCACGCCGGCGGATCCGTCGAGGAGGCCACGAAGTTTTGCGACGGCATGGCAGCCGCCTTCAAGCGGCTCGTTGCCTGGCAGGAAGAACAGCGGAAGTTCGCCCGCCGACACGGCTACGTCGTCAACGACTGGGGCCGCCGGATGCGGGTCGAGAAGGGCAGGGAGTACACCCAGGCTCCGGCCCTCATGGGACAGAACGTCACCCGGGAGATCATGTGTGATCTCCTGCTGTCCTTCCCGCTGCCCGTTCTCCGGCGGGTGAAGGCCCAGATTCACGACGAGTTCGTGTTCTCCATCCCGAGGAAGAACGCGGAGAAACACCAGGCGTGGCTAGTGGCGGCCATGTCGACGTCCTTCGAGCCGAAGCACGGCCGGGGTCAGCGAATCGAATTCCCAGCGTCGTCCGGTGCGCTCGGGAACAACTGGTACGAGTGCGAGCACTGAGGAGAGCAAGTGAGCTATTCGCCCAAGGGTGCTGACAACTGGATCGCCGAACAGCGGGCGGAGATCGAACGTCAGCACAACGAGATCACGGAGCTGAACGGTCGGCTTAAAGACGCGCTCGAAGAGCGCGACGAGCTGGCCAAGGTCGTCGAGGCTCAGGCGTTCGACCTGAAGGACCACAGTCGGGCACTGGACGAGCTGTCCGAGGCCGTCTCGTCGGCGATCAGTGATCTTCGGGTCCTCGGTGAGGTCCCTCTCGGAGAGCTCGAAGACGCCGTCAAGGCGATCGCCGACCGGCTCGCCGACAAGAACGGGGAGCTCTACTGATGGCCGAACCTCTGGCCTACATCGGGGATGGCGGCGACGTCTGGATCGTCGCCCCCGATGGGCGCCCCCGCTGGCTCAACATCCACAAGGCCCGGCTCGAAGACCACGGCTTCCGATCGATCGACGCCGTCAACGAAGACACGTACTTCGGCCCGATTCGGGCCGCCCACTTGGAGGACTGATGGACGACACCGGTACCCGGCAGGAGTTCCCCGGCGGCGGGATGCGGGACACCGCGGCGGGTAAGCCGCGGTTCGAACTCCTGTGGACGGACGCTCAGCCGTACGGCGACCAGATGCTGACCCGTGCTGCCCGCTGGATGGCTCGTGGAGCGGAGAAGTACGAGTCCCGGAACTGGGAGCTGTTCGACAGCCCCGAGGCCCTGGAGCACGCCAAGGCGTCCCTTCTCCGGCACACGTTCAAGTTGCTGGCGGGAGAGACTGATGAGGACCACGCGGCTGCGGTCTGGTTCAACTCGCAGGTGATCGAGTACGTGCGCTGGAAGTTCAAGCAGTCGCTACAGCTGGAGATGATGGCCGACGCCATCGCTTCTACGTTAGCGATGACCCCGCCGAACGTGCGGTACTGGGTCGACGAGGATGACTGGTATTACCGTTGGGACGGCGAGGAACTGACGTTTGTCGACGGCCCATTCAGGGTCCGCGAGCGGTCAGGTAACAGCGTTCACCGCTACCTCGACGGAGACGGCTACGGCGCCCGAGAGATCCCGGTCGACGAAGTCCCGGAGTGGGCCCGGTGAGCGAGTACGTCTACACGGCCGTCAAGGACGGCGTGCCGCTCGCTGCCTACATCCGGCGCTACGAGCTCCGGTCGTGGGTCCGACGGGCCAAGCCGGCGAGTGACGTCCGGTACTTCCGAGTCCACGGGGACACCACGGTAGACATCACTTCTGAGGAGACGGACGAATGACGTTCAAGCTTCCGCCGCCTCGGTCGGATCTCCTGTGGGCGGGGGTCGACCTTGACGGTACGTTGGCGGAGCCTGTGTGGACGCCGGACAACCCGACCTCCGAGATCGGGGAGCCCATGTGGGCCAATGTCGTCAAGCTTCTGGAACTCGTGGACTCGGGTAAGAAGGTCGTGATCCACACGTCCCGGCCGTGGACGGATTACGAGGCCATCGAAGCATGGCTGAACTACTGGGCTATTCCGTTCCACCAGATCCAGTGCGGGAAACCTTTGTATGTCCTGTACATCGACGACCGTGCCCGCCACGCGGACGCAGAAAGCTGGCTGCCATGACCCGGTTCACGACAGACGCCACGGGTGAGACCTCGGACAGCGACACCCCGCGGACGGCTCTGACGGACTACGGCTTCCAGTACGGCGCAGGCCTTTGGGAGCGACTGGCCGACTTCCGCGGGACGACCGTCGTCCGGCTGACCCCCGACCACGGGTCGAACCTGGAGATTTACGTGTCGCCGACCGGCCGATCGGTCCGGGTCTTCCGAGAAGGCAGGGAGCTGAAGTGAGCAAACGGGCTGACCTGAAGGCCGCCTTCGAGGCGCTCAAGAAGGACATCAACTCGGAGCCGTTCAACTCCGGCGAGCTCGAACGGAAGGCGAACGAGCAGGCGAAGAAGCCGAAGGACGGCAAGTGAAGGCCGCTGTCCCGTGGGCTCTCCTGGGTCTTCTGGTGCTCTACCGGAAGACCTGGGGTGCCTGTGACTGCCCGGCGCTACGGCGCCGGCTGGCAGTCGCCCATCGGGAAACCAAGGATTGGCAACAGGAAGCCCGCTTCTGGCGGGCGGAGGCGGAGTGAATGTGACAGAGGTAGAGAAGAGGGCTCTCCGTCGATGGGCTGTCGAAAGGTCGGTAGAGCTGTTAGCTCATGAGGAAGACCCCAACTCGGGCCACGTGTTGGGCGTCGCTGACCGGTTCCGGATCTACGTGGAGACGGGGGAGAGGCCGCGATGAACACCCACCCGATAGACCCGAGCATCCCGCGGGGCGGCTTCCTGGTAATCGTGAAGAAGTCCGCGGGCACGGTGGCTCGGTACGCCCGAGATCGAGAAGAGGCCGAGCAGATCGCCGAAGACATCAGGAGCCGGCCGGGCGTCCGGGACATCTTCCTGAAAGAGCTGGTGCCAGATGTGCAGCCCGATGCCTGACGAAGACGACTTCGGGTCTCTGGTGGTCCCCGATAAGTGGGCCGACCTTAGTGCGGCCGAGCGAGAGATGGATCGGCAGGACGCCCTGTGGGGCGAGCAGAACCACCCAGACATCGGCGGGGAATTGCCCGGAGACTGGAGCCGCCTGTACGCCGGCAACGCGGACAGGTGGAAGGCCCTCAACGCCGAACGCGTCCACTACGGACAGCTGGGTTGGGACGGCATCCTCCTCGAAGAGGTCTACGAAGCCCTCGGGGAGGCCGACGAGACGAAGATGCGTGAAGAGCTCATCCAGGTGGCCGCCGTTGCCCTCCAGTGGGCCGGAGCCATCCGGCGCCGACAAGCGGCACGTTAGATAGCAGAAGCCCCCTCCCGGGTCCCTAGTGGCCTCAGGAGGGGGCTTTTTTGCGTTCAGTCGTTGTACTCCTCGGGGATGTCCTCGTCCTCTTCGTCGCCGCCTTCGTTCTTGCGACGAGGCATCCCGCCGGACCCGTCTGTGTTCCAGTAGCGCATGATTCCTTCAGTCCTCGGATTTCTTCTCACAGCAGGCGCAGTTGTCGCAGTGGGAACAGTCCTCGTAGTCCGCGTCTGCGAGAAAGCACGTGACGCACACCGCGGCCATAGGTCAACTCCTCTGGTCTGGGGGCGGCCCCCGACCGACCCAGCCGGCGCAAGCCAGCCGGGGACCGCCTGTTGACGAGTAGCCCGAGGGGGATTGCAATTAAGGGCTACCCGCCACCCCGCCGGGGTCGCGACCCCGGCAGTCTTCAGCTGGCCAACGCCTTGACTTCGGCGCCCTCTGGGCCAGGCGAGTTGACCAAGCAGGATTCGCACGGCATACCGATCAAGTCCGGCAGTACGTCATACGTACCCGGGACCAACATGAGACCACAGAGAACGCGAGCCGTGCCCCCTGGATCAGCAACCGTGCCGGGCTGTAGCTGGTCTGGGGGAAAGAGGTTTGACGTCGGGAACAGGTGGGTAACGCGCGCTCGCTCCGGCCCGCAGCCGGGCTTCAGGCGAAGGAACACAATCGGATCCATCACCGCCACCCCCTGTCCAACGGATGCCTCCAGTTACGCCACCAGACGCGGATCTTGATCAGCACGTCCCTTCTCCTAACGCGGATTGACCGGCGGCCCCTACCAGGGAGTTTTCCGCCGAAGGTCTACTCTTAGGTAGTCTCGGCGTCCTGGTTGCTGAGGTAAATGGGAGAGGGGTATGCCGGTGTATACAACCGTCGAAGAGACGACCACAGGTGATCAACTCCGGTCAGCCCGGCTCTACATGGGGCTCTCGTTGTCCGAGATGGCGGCGGCCACCTCCTACACGAAGGCTTACCTAAGCCACATTGAAACGGGCCATAGGGCCGTTACCCTTGATGTGCTGGCGGCCTACGAGCGCGTACTTGGAGACGGCATGAAGCGGCGCGATCTTGTTCACCCTCGCCTAGTCAAGATCGACAGCAGGAAGGACCGCGACCGCGTCTTACACGCGGTCGAGGCTGGCGACCCGGACGTCTTCGCCAAAGGCCCTACATCGAGCTCTGTGGACGCGGTGATCGCCCCGAACCTGACTGAGGCCGGCATCCGCCATTTCCGGACCTGGGCCACGGACGGCGAGACGTCCACCCTCCGAGCCAACGCCATCTCCGTCCTGGGGTTCCTGCCTGGACGGGAGAACGCCGAAGTAGTCGTCAAGGCCCTGGAGTCTGACCCCAAGGTCCGCCGACTTTGCCTGGCCTCCGAGGTCTCCAGGCTGATGCAGTGGGACTGGGAGACGTCCCTCGGGGTGGCTGACGACCCGACGACGGCGCCCGCCCCGAAGAAGCTGGCGGCGAAGCTGGCGCGGGAGGCCGTCGACCCGAAGGACTCCGAAAGCCGCTGGTGTGCCGGCTACCTCCTACAGCACATGGCGCCCGCCCTCGGTAGGTGATGGCGACTCGGGCCTTACCCTGGAATACAGATTCCGGACCAGTCGGATAACGCAAGTAGGGGATGCCCAATGGGACGTGTCATCGCGGCGGGGGTTGCGTTGGGTTTGTGCTTGCTCGTGGGCGCGCCGCCCGCGTCCGCCGAGTCCGGATCACTGCGGCTGCAGGTGTCGATCGACCAGCGGCCGATCGAGGACGCGACCGTCCCGATCGATCCGGTGAGCCAGGTCGAGCTGCAGGTCGTGGCGACCAACCCCGGCGCCGCGCCGGTGAAGGTCCGCAGCGTGCGGCTCTCCGGCGTCGCGCTCGCGCTGACCTTCTTCGCCTACGACACGACCGCGCCCTTCGAGGTGCCGGCGCGGGGGTCGGTGTCGCGGACGTTCGTCCTCGACCTCGGTGACCTGGCCGGGCAGGCGACCGGGCTGCTGCCGTCGTCGGTCGAGCTGCTCGACGCCGGGCGCGTCACGCTGGGTGAGGCGACGACGGTCGCCGACGTCCGCGGGTCGTTCTGGTCGGTCTACGGCGTCTTCGGCCTGGCGATGCTGGTGCTGACGATCCTCGCGTGGGTGACCGCGCTGCTCGCGCTGGCCCGGCACCGGCTGGCGCCGAACCGCTGGCGCCGCGGCGTGCGGTTCCTGCCCGCGGGGTTCGGCACCGGGCTGGTCGCGGTGATCAGCCTGTCGGTGCTGCGCCTGGTCCCGCCCGAGCCGGCGATCGAGATTCCGGTGGTGCTCGGCGTGGCGGCGATCGCGTTCCTGCTCGGCTACCTGACCCCGCACCCGGCGGCTCCGCCCGCGGTGACCGAGAGTGACAAGACGGTCCGGCTTCCGCTCCCGTCGACGCAGGAATTCACCCGATGAGCGCACCGGCCGAGCTGGTCGCCGCCCTGCCGCAGTACGACATCGGGGAGTCGATCGGCGAAGGCGGCATGGGGGTCGTGTTCGCCGGCGTGCACCGGACGCTGGGGCGGAGCGTCGCGATCAAGCAGCTGCCGTGGGACGTGCTCAACCACGCGGCGAGCAGCGAGCTCTTCGACCGCGAGGCGCGGGTGCTGGCGAGCCTGGACCACCCGCACATCGTGCCGGTGTACGACTACGTCCGGACCGGCCGCGAGCACCTGCTGGTGATGGAGCGGCTCGACGGCGGGACGGTGCACAGCCGCTTCCACGGTGGTGGCGTGAGCGGCGAGCAGGCGTGCGCGATCGGGCTGGCGATGCTGGCCGGGCTGCACGCGGCGCACCGGGCGGGGGTGCTGCACCTCGACGTCAAGCCGCGGAACCTGCTGTTCAGCACGCAGGGCGTGGTGAAGGTGGCGGACTTCGGCATTGCCCGGGTGATCAGCGAGGGCGCCACCTTGGTGACGCACGGTGGCGAGATCCTCGGAACCCCGGCGTACATCGCCCCCGAACAGGCGATGGGCAACGCGCTCAGCCCGGCGGCCGACGTCTACGCGGCGGGAACGGTGCTGTACGAGCTGCTGTCGGGCCGCCTGCCGTTCGACAACACCCGCGGCGCGATCAGCATGATGCGCCAGCACATGTTCACCGACCCGCAGCCGATCGCCGGGGTGCCGTCGCCGATCGCGGCGGTGGTGATGCGCAGCCTGGCCCGCGAGCTGGACGCGCGGTACCGGGAGGCGGAGTCGTTCGCGGCGGACCTCGCGGCGGCGGCGACGGTGGCGTACGGGCCGGGGTGGCTCGAGCGGTCCGGGGTGCCGGTGCTGCACCTGACGCCCCGGGTGATCGCGGGCCTGAACTCGGCGACCGCGCCGGCGCATCCGGCGGAGGCCCGGACGCGCCCGGTGTCCCGGCCCGGGGCGACGCTGGTCGGAGCGCCCGCCGAGGTGGGCGAGCCGGGATGGCCGGGCGGCGATGCGGCGGGCACCGGGTGGCCGGGTGGCGCCGGTTCGGGTGCCGGGGTGGCCGGCGGCGGGTGGCCGGGTGGCGCTGGTTCGGGTGCCGGGGTGGCCGGCGCTGGACCGGGTGCCGGGGTGGCCGGCGCTGGACCGGGTGGTGCCGGGCGGGCCGGTGCCGATGCCGGCACTGGGTGGTCCGGCGGTGCGACCGGTTCCGCGCCGGACGAGTCCGCTTCGCAAGCCGCCGTGGTGTGGCTGCGGCTGGCGGCCGGAGCGGCCGCGGTCGTTCTCGTCGTGCTTGCCCTGCTCAACCCCGCGCGGCTGCCGCACCCAGTGTCCACCGTGACGCTCGGGGGTGACTCCGCCGGCGCGCCCGTCGAGGTCGATCTCAGCAAGCCCGTCGTGCTGACCGGGCCCGGCAAGCCGGGTCGCGTTGCGCTCGCGCTTTCCGCCGCCGGGATTCCGCTCGGGTCCGCGTCCGCCGAGGCGAAGCCCGAGGGCAATGGCTTCAGCGCCGAACTCACCCTTCCGGGGGTCGCCCGGTGGATCGTCGGGGGTGCCGTCACCGCCGAGGTGCGGACCGATTCGGCCACGCAGACCTTCACCCTGCTCACCAGCCAGCACCCGCTGGCCAGCGCGATGGGCGCGGGCAGTCTCATCCTGGCGTTGTTCGCGCTCGCCTACCTCGAATCGGGGCTGCGGACGATCCGCAACGGCCACCGCTGGCGGGGCGCGGCCGTCGGCGGCCCCGTGCTGGGCCTGCTGTTCGGCGCCGCGGTGTGGCTGTGCGTGTCCGTGCTGCGGGTGCACGAGCCGTCGCCGGGGTTCGGGGCCGGGTGTGCGGTGGCCGGCGCGGTGGCGGCCGGGCTGGTCGTCGCGGCGGCGCGGCGCCGGGCGTCCACAGTGGTCAGTCGACCATCCGGACGGTGACGTGCGGGCTGTAGCTCTTGCGCCGGCTCCATCCCAGCTCGGCGCACAGGCTCAGCTGGATGGCGCGGTCCGCGGGCGCCCAGTAGCCGGTGCGGACGAAGTAGCCCTCCATCGTGTTCAGCGCGCCGAGGCTCTTGCGCGCCGAGCACATCTCCCAGCCCCACTGGCGCCCGGTCTTCTCGACGCCGTTGCGGCGCACGGAGATCCGCGGGTTCCCGACCGCGCGGATGTCGGCGTCGCCCTCGGAGACGTAGACGACGCCGTCGATCTTGTAGAACCGGTTGTTGTCCAGCAGGGACACCTGCCCGGAGAGGGTGATCCCGACCCGGGCGCCTTCGTCGCCCGTGAGCGTCCAATCGAGACAGTATTCCTGGACCGGGAGTTCCAGCGACTGGGTCATGACGAGTTTCCCCTGTTCTCACTGAGCGTCCCTTCCAGAAGATAGGGATTTTCCGGACGCCGGGAAGGTCTTCGGGCGATCTTCACCCGAAGCGGTTCCGGTGACGAATGCCTTGGCGTGCATGGGTTTTCAGGCGATGGAGTGACCCGGGGCGCGGCCGGGTGGTCTTCGGCGTGTCTGTCACCCTGCGTAAGGTAAAGGAACCATTACCTTCGCTGGGACGTTGGCGGGTCATGAGCGAGCCCACTGTCATCGAGCTCGGCCGGCGCGACCTGCTCGTCGTGGCGGGGTTGCCGGGAGCGGGAAAGACGACCATGCTCCGCCACGCCGCCGCCGGGCTGCCGGTGCTGGACTCCGACCAGGTGCGGGAGAGATTGGGGGCGCTGGTTCCGGCTTTGCCGTACCGCTGGTACCGGCCGGTGGTGCACGCGTGGCACCGGGCGCGGATCGTCGCGCGGGCGCTCGGTGAGGACGGGCCGGTCGTGGTCCACGAGCCGTCCACGCGGGCTTCGACCCGGGCGTTGCTGGCGCTGGTCGGGGTGGTGAGCGGGCGGTCGGTGCGGTTGTTGTTCCTCGACGTGCCTGCGGAGGTTGCGCTCGCCGGGCAAGTGAGCCGGGGGCGGGTGGTTCGGGCTCGGTCTTTTCGTCGGCACGTTCGGCGGGTGGGGAAGTGGCGGGTGGGGTTGCTGGCTGATCGGGTTCCGGCTGGGTGGCGGAGTGTTCAGGTTGTTGATCGGGGTTGGGCCTCGCGGGCTCGGTTGGTTGTTGCGGGGGGTGTTGAGGTGGGGTGCCCTGGCGGGCGGGGTGATGCCCGGTCAAGCACGTGAGATGCCCTGGCGGGCACGCGAGAAGCTTCGGTGAGTGGGCCTTGGTGTCCTGCCGGGTATTTGAAAGCCGTCGTAAGGTCGTCTTGGGGACCCCGCCGACCCGAACGCCGGATTGTTCAACGGCCGGCACGCCGTGTCAAGGCGGGAAAGCGTGCCTTGACACGGCGTGCCGGCCGCTGATGCGGCTGCGTATCGGGTTGGCAGGGGGGTGTGGTCGGAGGGTTGCGTGGGCTGCCGGGTGGCGGTTGTGACTGGGGTGGGCCGCCTGGCGGCGGCCTTCGTGGGGCCGCCCAGCGGCGGCCCGGTCGGTCTGCCAGGTGGCGGTCTGGTGGGTTCGCCTGGTGGTGACCTTTGTGCGGCCGCCTGGTGGCGGCTGGTGCGTCGGGGCTGAGGCTCAGACCACCCAGCCCCCGGCGAACCCCTCCTTTTGGTCTGGACAACTTGCGTATTGGTCCAGACAATTAGGGTCTCCCCTTGACTGGAGGACCGATGAGGCGTTCCCGACTTTCCGCCATCCTCGCCGCCTTGCTGCTTGCCCTCTCCGGGCTTCTCGCCGTTCCGGCCGAGGCCGCCAATCTTCTCGCCAACCCTGGGTTCGAAGGCGGCTCTGTCTCCGGCTGGACCTGCGCCAACGCCACCGCCGTGAGCACGCCCGTCCACTCCGGCAGCTATGCCCTCGCTGGTACTCCCGTCGGGGCCGATTACGCTCAGTGCTCTCAGACCGTTGCCGTTCAGCCCAACACCAGTTACTCCGTCTCCGCCTGGGTTCGGGGGAATCCCGTCTACCTCGGTGTCACCGGGGGCCCCTCGACCTGGTCGGGCAACTCCGGCTACAACCAGCTCCAGCTCACCTTCACCACCGGTAACCAGACCTCCGCCCAGCTCTACCTCCACGGCTGGTACGGCGCCGGGACCTACTACGCCGACGACGTCGTCTTCGACGGTCCTGGCGGCAACACTCCCGGGACACCCTCCTCGCCCGGCGCGCCGCAAGTCACCGGCGTCACCACCAGCTCCGTCGCGCTGAGCTGGGGTTCTAGCACCGGGACCGTCAGCGGGTACCGCGTCTACGAAGGCTCCACCGCCGTTGCCACTGTCACCGGCACCAGCGCCACCATCAGCGGACTCACCCCCTGCACCACCCACACCTACACCGTCGCCGCCTACAACAGTGCCGGGGAGTCGCCTCGCAGCCCCGCCGCCAGCGGGAGCACCGCCGGCTGTGTCGATACCGGCCTGCCCAAGCACGCCCTCGTCGGCTACCTGCACGCCAGCTTTGCCAACGGCTCCGGGTACGTCCGGATGGCCGATGTGCCCTCGGCCTGGGACATCATCGATCTCGCCTTCGGGGAACCGACCTCCGTCACCTCCGGGGACATCCGGTTCACCCGGTGCTCCGCCAGTGAATGCCCGAACGTCGAGAGCGATGCCGACTTCATCGCCGCCATCAAGGCCAAACAGGCCCAAGGCAAGAAGGTGCTCATCTCCATCGGCGGGCAGAACGGCCAGGTGCAGCTGACGACCACCGCCGCGCGGGACAAGTTCGTCAGCTCCGTCTCCGCCATCATCGACAAGTACGGGCTCAACGGCCTCGACGTCGACTTCGAGGGGCACTCGCTCTCACTCAACGCCGGGGACACCGACTTCCGGAACCCGACCACGCCCGTCATCGTCAACCTGATCTCCGCGCTGAAGACGCTCAAGGCCAAGTACGGCTCCGGCTTCGTGCTCACCATGGCGCCGGAAACCTTCTTCGTGCAGGTCGGCTACCAGTTCTACGGCGGCTCGGGCGCCGGTGACGCGCGCACCGGCGCCTACCTGCCCGTCATCCACGCCCTGCGGGACTCGCTCACCGTCCTGCACGTCCAGGACTACAACTCCGGCCCCGTCATGGGGCTCGACAACCAGTACCACAACATGGGCGGCGCCGAGTTCCACATCGCCATGACCGACATGCTCAAAGCCGGCTTCAGCGTGGCCAGCACCGGGCAGTTCTTCCCCGGGCTGCGGCCCGACCAGATTGCCGTCGGGCTGCCCGCCGCCGTCAGTGCCGGCAACGGCTACACCTCGCCCGGCGACGTCCAAACAGCGGTGAACTGCCTGGTCAAGGGCAGTGGCTGCGGCTCGTACACGCTCCGCGGGGGCACCTCGCCCGCCCTGCGCGGGCTGATGACGTGGTCGATCAACTGGGACAAGTACTACGGCTGGGAGTTCCAGAACAGCCACGAACCGTTCCTGAACGCGCTTCCCTGACGCGGGCCGTGTGCCCCGCCGCCCGGGTGGGGCACACTGTCCGACGTGGTCAAGCCGGCGCAGGGCGAATCCGTGCTGAGCCGCGTCGTCCGGATCTTCGAGACCTTCGGGCCGGATACGCCCGCCCTGCGCGTCACCGATATCGCCCGGCGGGCCGGCCTGCCCGTCGCCACGGCGTCGCGGCTGGTCGAGGAGCTCGTCGGGCACGGCTGGCTGCGGCGGGATCCCGACCGGCGGGTGCGCGTCGGATTGCGGCTGTGGGAGCTGGCCTCCCGCGCCTCACCGACCCTCGGGCTGCGCGAAGCCGCGATGCCGTTCATGGAGGACCTGCACGCCGTCGTCGGGCACCACACCCAGCTCGCCGTGCTGGAAGACCGGGAGGTGCTGTTCGTCGAGCGGCTCTCCGCACCCGGGGCGACGCTCAACGTGACGAGGGTGGCCGGGCGGCTGCCGCTGCACGCCTCCTCGTCCGGGCTCGTGCTGCTCGCCCATGCGCCCGCCGACCTGCAGGAACAGGTGCTGGCCGGCCCCCTGGAAGCCTTCCGGCGGACGACGCTGACCGAGCCCGCGCGGCTGCGCCGGTTCCTCGCCGACGTGCGGCGCACCGGCTACGCGTTCTGCGCCGGCTTCATCGACGAGGAGACCACGGGCATCGCCGTCCCGCTGCGGGGGCCCGGCGGGGACGTCGTCGCCGCGCTGTCGGTGATCGTGCCCAACGACCGGAACGCGCGGGCGCCGATCCCCGCCCTGCAGGCCGCCGCGCGGGGCATTTCGCGGGCGATGGGGAATTCCTCTCACTGAATGAGAATGCCGTAGTGTCGGGCGGGGCCGCCGATCCATGCTCGGGCTCTCCCGCCGGAAAGGACCTCCTCCAGTGCGCACCCAGGTCGTCATCGTCGGCGCCGGCCCGGCCGGGCTGCTGCTGTCCCACGTGCTCGGGCTCGAAGGCATCGACTCGGTGCTGCTCGAACGGCAGACCGCCGAGTACGTCCAGGCGCGCATCCGCGCCGGCATCCTCGAGGCGGGCACGGTCGAACTGCTGCGGGAGGTCGGCCTCGGCGCCCGGCTCGACGTCGAGGGCATGGAACACCGCGGCATCCACCTCCAGTGGCCGGGAAACCGGCACCACGTCGACTTCACCGACCTCATCGGCCGGTCGGTGACCGTCTACGGGCAGACCGAGGTGACCAAGGACCTGATGGCGGCCCGGGAAAAGGCCGGCCGCCCGGCGTACTACTCAGCCGCGGACGTCACGCTCCACGACGTCACCGGCGAACCGCACGTGACCTTTGTGGACAGTGACGGCCGCGCGCGGCGGATCGATGCCGACATCGTCGTTGGCTGCGACGGCTTCCACGGGCCGAGCCGCGCGTCGATCCCGGAGCCGCAGGTCTGGGAGCGGGCCTACCCCTTCGCATGGCTGGGCGTGCTGGCCGACGTCGCCCCGTCGACCGACGAGCTGATCTACGCCTGGCACCCGGACGGGTTCGCGATGCACAGCATGCGTTCGCCGCGGGTGAGCCGGTTCTACCTGCAGGTCGCGCCGGACGAAGACATCGCCGAGTGGAGCGACGACCGGATCTGGACGGCGCTGTCCGAACGGCTCGGCGTCCCGGGGTGGACCCTGGAAACCGGGCCGATCACCGAGAAGAGCGTCCTGCCGATGCGCAGCTTCGTGACCACCCCGATGCGGCACGGGAACCTCTACCTGGCCGGGGACGCGGCGCACATCGTGCCGCCGACCGGGGCGAAGGGGCTGAACCTGGCGGTCGCGGACGTCGCTCTGCTGGCCCGGGCGCTGACGGCGTCCTTCCGCGGCGACGACGAACTCGTGGCCGCCTATTCGGAGACGGCCTTGCGGCGGGTCTGGCGCTGCACGCACTTCTCCTGGTGGATGACCTCGATGCTGCACCGCCACGGCGACGACTTCGACGCCCAGCTCCAGCTCTCGCAGCTGCACCGCACGGTGACGTCGGCGGCCGCGAAGACCGAGCTGGCCGAGAACTACGCCGGCCTGCCGCTGTAGGACACCGGCAGCCGGACGGTGAACGTCGAGCCGATGTCCACTTCGGACTCCACGGTCACCGTTCCGGCGTGGGCCTGCACGAGGTGGCGCACGATCGCCAGGCCGAGCCCGCTGCCGCCGGTCTGGCGGCTGCGGGACTTCTCGGCCCGCCAGAACCGGTCGAACACGTGCGGCAGGTCCTCGGCGGCGATGCCGGTCCCGGTGTCCGCCACGGCGAGCGTCACCTCGTCCACAGTGGACGAAACGCGGATCGTCACCCGGCCGCCGGCCGGGGTGTGGCGGATCGCGTTCGTCACCAGGTTGCCGACGACCTGCCGCAGCCGGACCGGGTCCGCCGCCAGCGCGCAGTCGCCGGCGGTGTCCACGGTGAGCGTGACCCCGGCGGCGGCCGCGCGGTCGGCGAGCGCCGCGGCGACGTGGCCCGCGAGCTCCGCCGCGTCGACGGGCTCGGGGTGCAGGCGCAGCTGCCCGGCGTCGGCCGCCGCGAGGTCCTGCAGGTCGTCGACGATGTGCTGCAGCAGCACGGTCTCTTCGAGCAACGACGCCGTCAGCGCCCGGTCGAACGGCAGGTGCCCGTCTTCGGCGGCCTCCAGCCGGCCGCGGATCACGTTGAGCGGGTTGCGCAGCTCGTGGGCGATGTCGCTGACCATCGCCTTGCGCTGCTCCTCGATGCGCTCCCGCCGCGCGGTGAGGTCGTTGAACGCGGCGGCGAGGTAACCGACCTCGTCGCGGGACTTCACCGGCGCCGGCCGGTCCTGCTTCGCGGCCTCGGTCAAGGCTCGCAGCGGGCGGGACAGCCGCAGCGCGACCAGGGCGGTGAGCGCGACGGCCAGCGCCAGCACGCCGCCGGTCACCGCGAGGATCCGGGTCAGGTTCTCCCGGGACAGCGTGAACGTCGGCAGCGGCGAGCCGCCCGGGCCGAGGGTGAACAGCAACGCGGGCGGCGCGACGTACGGCGTGAGCTGCTCGCGGCGGCCCGCGTCGAGGCAGGCCTGCACCGGACGCGGGTCGGGAGGGCCGAGAACCTCCAGGTCGAGGCCGATCTTCACCTCCTCGCCGCCCTGGCTCTGCAGGCAGTGGTTGACGGCCTCGTTGAGGCCGGTGAGCGCGGCCCGCTCGGTCGGCGTCGGCTCGGCCAGCTCGAACAGCCCGCACTTGCCGGCGTAGTACCGGGCGGTCAGCGGATCGATCCCGGTGAGCAGCGGCCGCCCGCTCGGCGAGTCGCGCACCTGGCCGGGCAGGCCGAGCGAGGCGAGGCAGGCGGTGGCCTTCGAGGCCAGCGCGGTGAGCTCTTCGCGTTCGGACGGCGGCAGCTTGAACGGGCCGGCCGCGCGCGGGTCGATGCCGCTCGTCCCGGCCCCGGGCAGCAGCACCGGGTCCACGTGCAGCGGGTCGACCGAAGCGGTCGCCTTGACCGGCAGGGTGACCGGCGCGCCGCCGGAGTCGCCGAGGACGTGCCGGTCGAGGGTGGTCAGCACGACCCGGCGGCCGGTCTGCTCCGATAGCGCCCGCAGCCGGGGGCCGACCTGGTCCCACGTGTGGTTCACCGCGGCGAAGCCGAGCAGCTCGGTGTAGATCGTCGCGTCACCCGAGAGGGCCTGGCCCTGCTCCTGCTGGATCGCGCGGGTCGTGGTCTGCACGGCGAGCCACGCGGTGGCCGCGATGGAGGCGAGCGCGATGAGCAGCGAGACGGCGGTGAGCCGGACGACGAGACTGCGCCGGCGGGGGAAGCTACGTGTCATTTTCCGCCGTCAGCTTGTAGCCGACACCGAAGACGGTCCGCAGGTAGACCGGCTTCTGCGGGTCCGGTTCGAGCTTCTTGCGCAGGTTGAGCACGTGGACGTCGATGATCCGGGTGCTGACGAACCGGTCGTCGCCGCGGGTCAGCTCGAGCAGCTGGCGGCGGGTGAACACCCGGCCCGGCTGCCGGATCAGCGTCTCCAGCAGCTGGAACTCGCCGGGGGTCGTCTCGACCGGGCGGCCGCCGACCGACACCTCGTGCCGCACCGGGTCGAGCCGCAGACCGCCGGCGCGCAACGCCGTGTCGGGCGGTTCGCGGCGGCCGGCGGTGCGCCGCAGCAGCGTCCGGACCCGGGCCATCAGCTCGCGCGGGCTGTACGGCTTGGTCAGGTAGTCGTCGGCGCCGAGGTCGAGGCCGAGCAGCAGGTCGTCCTCGGTGGCGCGGGCGGTGAGCATCAGCACGGCGACGTCGGACTCCTGCCGCAGGATCCGGCAGACGTCGAGGCCGTCGACCTTCGGCATCATCACGTCGAGGACCAGCAGGTCGGGCCGGTCGCGGCGGGCCTCGTCGAGCGCCGCCCGGCCGTCGGGGGCCAGCACCACGGTGTGGCCTTCGCTTTCGAGGTAGAGCCGGAGGACCTCGGCCTGCTTCTCGTCGTCCTCCGCGACCAGTACACGTGCGCACACGGCGTCGAGGGTAGGCGTCCTGACACCGTTCCCACCGCATCCTGACCGGATCTTCACACCTTGGAGCCGCGGTGGCGGGTGTGCGTCAGATCGCTTGCCGGCCACGGGAGCCATGGCTACGCCGGGCGGCGCTCGTGGACCCACGCCCGGACGACGTCGTCGAGCACCTTCAGCGGCAGCTTTCCGCCGCCGAGTACGACACCGTGGAATTCCTTGACGTCGAAAGAATCCCCGAGGGCTTCCGCGGCGAACCGGCGCAGGCGCTGGATTTCCCGCCGTCCGGTCAGGTAGGCCAGTGCCTGGCCGGGGGTCTCGATGTACCGGTCGGTCTCGGACTGCACCTCGACCTCGCTCAGGACGGTGTGCGCGCGCAGGAACTCGACGCACTGCTGCCGCGTCCAGCCCAGCGCGTGCAACCCGGTGTCGACCACCAGCCGGGCGGCGCGGACCGAGTCCTCGGCCACCATGCCGAGCCGCATGACGTCGTCGGAGAACAGGCCCATCTCGTCGGCGAGCCGCTCGGTGTAGAGCGCCCAGCCTTCGTCGTAGGCGGTGATCAGCGCGATCCGGCGCAGCTGCGGCAGTTCGGGCAGCTCCTGGGCCAGCGATTCGGCGAAGTGGTGGCCCGGCACGGCTTCGTGGAAGGCGACGGTCTCGGCGATGAACCGGTCACGCGTGTGCACCTCGTGGGTGTTGGTGAAGTAGACGCCCGGCCGCGAGCCGTCGAGCGCCGGAGGCAGGTAGTACGCGGCCGCGGCGACCGGCGCTTCGGCTTCCGGCACGGCCTTCACGACGCACTCGGCCTTCGGCACCTTCGGGAACCAGCCCGGCGCGGCGGCGGTCGCGCGGGCGACGGCGTCCCGGGCGGTTTCGAGCATGTCCTCGGCGTCGCGCCAGCGGAGGCTCTCGTCGTCACGCAGCCGGCGGCGCACCTCGGCCGGGTCGGTCAGCCCGAACACGCTGCCGCCGAGTTCGGCGTACTCGGCTTCGAGCTCCGCGAGCACGTCGAGGCCCAGCTGGTGCAGCTCGGCGGGAGTGAGGTCGGTGGTGGTGTGCATGCGAACCAGAGCGGCGTAGTGCGCATCGCCGTCGTCGAGCCAGCAGAGGCCGGGCTGGTCGTCGGACCGGCCGCGCCCGGCGACTTCGGTGGCGACGAACTCGCGGTAGCGGGCCAGCGCGGGCCGCACGACCTCGGCGACGAGCGTGTCGCGGCGGGCACCGCGGTCTCCGGTGAGCCGGTGCGGGAAGAGGGCTTCCTGCGCCAGGTACCGGTCCAGGAACGCGACCGCGTTGTGCGCCATCCGGTCCACCGGCCGCCCGGTCCGCTGGCGTGCGGCCAACGCTTCGTAGAAGGCGGGGAAGGCGGCCAGCCGGGCCAGGAAGTCCTCTTCGGCCTGCTCGCCGACGGGCTCGAGCTGCGGCAGGAAGGCCAGCAGCGACATGCCGGCGGCGACCATCGGGTCGGCGAGGGTGACCTCCACGACGCGGGTGTCGATCTGGGTGATCAGCGCTTCGGCCTGCTGGACGACGACGCCGAGCGTCACGCGGTCGGGATCGGCCGAGGCTTCGGCCCGCCGGAGGACCCCGGCGGCTTCCGCACGGAGGCGCGCGTGGCCGGCTTCGCTCGGATCGGGCAGGTGGGCGTCGTGCCCGGGGATCCCCACGAGGGTCGCTTCCAGCGGGGACCAGGTGCCCAGGAGGTGGAGGAGTTCGTCGGCGAGCGCGTTCGCTTCGGAGGTCATTTCCCCATTCTGTCGGCGCTCGGTGCCCCTTGGGGCCGGCCGAGCCATTGGGAGAGGGCGTCGTGGAGCCCGTCCGGGCCGAGCCAGGCGAGGTGCCCGTCGGGGCGGATCAGCGCGGGGGCCGGGAACGCGGCCGCCCGCGCGGTGACGGTCTTGACCCGGTCGCCCCACCCCTCGGCCACGGCGGCCGCGTCCGGGCCCTCGGCCAGCAGGACCGCTCGCCCGTCGCGGAAGTGCCCGGCCAGGGTGGTGCCGTCGGTCAGCGGCAGGTCGGGGACGCGCCGGCCGAGCAGCGGGTGGTCGCCGGGCCGGCCGTAGTGCTGCCACTGGCCGCCGATCATCGAGACCACGTGGGTGGCGCCGTCCGGGGTGTCCAGCAGGTCGGCGACCACCTCGCGCAGCGCGTCGGCCCGCGGTCCCCGTGCCGTGCTCAACGCGGTCTGCGCCATGCTCCACTTCTGCACCCACGCGCCGATCGGGTGGCGTTCGGCTTCGTAGGTGCCGAGCAGCGCGTCGGGCGCCGCGCCGCGCGCGACGAGCGCGAGCTTCCAGCCGAGGTTGACCGCGTCGCCGAGGCCCAGGTTCAGGCCCTGCCCGCCCGCGGGCGAGTGCACGTGGGCGGCGTCCCCGCAGAGCAGCACCCGGCCCCGGCGGTAGGTGGTGGCCTGCCGGGTCGTGTCGGCGTAGCGGGTGCCGGCGTGCACGCGGGTGACCGTCACGTCGGTGCCGCTGACCCGGCGCAGGCTGGCCTGCACTTCCTCGGCCGTGACGGGGGCGTCCCGGTCGGCGGGCGGGCCCTCGTGCTCGACGGTGTGCACGCGGGGCGGCCCGTCGCCGTCGGCCCAGCCACCCAGCGCGTAGGCGCCGTGTTCGCCGTGCTGCCAGCCGCCCGCGGTGAGCTTCTCCGGATCGGCGAGGTCGACGACGGCCTGGCGGCCGGTGAAGACCGGGTCCACGCCGGGGAAGCCGAATCCGGCGAGGCGGCGCACCGTGCTGCGGCCGCCGTCCGCGCCCACCAGCCAGGCGGCCCGGACGCGGTCGTGTCCGATGTGGACTGTCACGCTGTCCTCCCCGGCGTCGAACCCGGTCAGGGCGGCTCCCCGGCGGATCTCCGCGCCGAGTGCCGACGCCCGCTCCGCGAGGATCGCTTCCAGATCGGCCTGGCTGATCACCCCGGCGCCGAGGAACTCCTCGCCGGGCCCCGGCGGCTTGAGCCGGTCGACGCGGATGCCGATGCCGGCGAAGTGGCCGACGAAGATGTCGGGATGCTCGCCCTCGGCGAGGTCCGGGAGCTCGCCGAGCCACATCGCGGCGGCCGCTTCGACGGCGGGCAGCAGGCCGCGCAGGTGCAGCGCGTGCACCGAAGGCGCGTTGAGCGAACGCGCCCCCAGGGACCCTCGCCGGGCCGGCGGGACGTCCGTCTCGCGCTCGAGGACCAGCACGCGGGCGCCGCCCAGCCGCAGCTCGGCGGCCAGGAGCAGGCCGACCGGGCCGGCGCCGGCCACCACCACGTCGTAGTCCATCTCTTCTCCCCAGAAACCCGGCAACGGTGTTCGCAGTAATGCCACGGTAGCGAACTGGGTACAGTGTTCGCAATATCGAGGAGGTGGCCGGTGCCGTCGAACGACCACCCGGTGATCTGGATGCGCCCCGAACACGGGACGCGGGGGCCGAAGCCCGCCTACGGCCGGCGGGACGTGGCGGCCGCCGCGGTCCGGATCGCCGACGCGGAGGGGATCGAAGCCGTCTCGATGCGGCGGATCGCGGCGGAACTCGGCACCGGGACGACGTCGCTGTACCGGTACGTGTCCAAAAAGGACGACGTGCTGGAGCTGATGGGCGACGAGGTGCTGGGCGAGCTGCGCGGCACGAAGCTGCCGGGCGGCTGGCGGAACGGCCTGCGCACGATCGCCCGCCTGCTGCGCGAAACGGCGCTGCGGCACCCGTGGCTGCCGTCGCTGTCGTCGGGCCGGGCCAACCAAGGCCCGAACAGCCTGTGGTGGGCGGAGCTGTCGCTGTCGGTGTTCGACGGCATGGATCTGGACACCGACGAAATGCTGGCCGACCTCGGCACGCTGTCGGCGTTCGTGCTCGGCCACGTGCAGGGCGAGCTGGGCGACCAGGAAGCGGCCCGGCGGTCCGGGCTGACCCACGAGCAGTGGATGGAACAGCAGGGCGAGTACGGGCCGTCGATCATGAACAGCGGCCACTACCCGCGGCTCACGAGGGTGATGATCGAGGCGAAGACCCCGCACGCCGCCGACCGCCAGGACCGGCTGTTCGCGGCGGGACTGGAGCGGGTGCTGGCCGGGCTGGCCGCCCACCTGCCCCGGACGTGAACCGGGCCGGGAGCGGAGTGCGCTCCCGGCCCGGTCGCCGTCAGGTCAAGCTCGAACAAGGTCTCGCATCAGGATCCTTCGCCCCTTGCGGCACCCATCGCACGTTCGCGAACGACGCCTGGAACGGGCCGTCCGTGTACACCAGGAACGGGGTGTTGATGTGCTCGAAGTCGAGCCCGTTGTCGAAGCAGGACACCGGGATCTTCACCGTCGTCTTCGGGCCGCCCGCCAGGTCGGTGAACAGCTTCGTCGCGTTCACCTCGCTGAAGCACGGGTACACGCAGTGCATGCTGATCACCGTCCGGTTGGCCGGGGCCTGCTGCACGGTCGTGTCGAACTCCAGCGCCGCGTTCGCGTTGAGGTAGCCGCGCAGGTCGTTCGTGCCCGCCGTGTTCTGCATGTACAGCTGGGCCGCTCCCGCCCCCGTCCAGGTGGCCTTGAGGCCGTCGCCCTGCACGTTGACGTCCGTCGGGACGACGTTGATCTCGCTGTGCGAGGCCGTGCCGTCCGGGCCGATCACCGTGCCGCCCCAGTTCTCCGCCGAACCGATCTGGCTCGTGTACGGCGGCACGTCGGTGCGGTCGTAGATCGACAGGTCCTCGGTCGCGGTCCCGCCGCCACCGGTCGCCCCGCAGGACGCCGGGCCGGACGTCTCGTCCAGCTGGCCGACCGTGACGCGCTGGCCGCTCTTCAGGCCGTAGCCCAGCTTGAACAGCGGGTCGTAGTCCGGCGACCACGGGTTGAGCGGCGACTGGCACGCGCTCTTCGGCCACGAGTACGACAGCGTGCCCTGGTAGCCCGTGCCGTCCTTGCCCTTGACCAGCATGTCCGCGACGCCGCCGCCCTCGGTGCCGGGCAGCCAGGCCGCCACGAACGCGTCGGAGCGGTTGATCTCCTTGTTCATGTACAGCGGGCGGCCGCCGACGTACACGGTGACGACCGGGGTGCCCTTGCCGCTGACCTTGTCCAGCACGGCCAGGTCCTCGGGGTAGAGCCGCGCCGCTTCGAGCGACTTGCGGGTCAGGTCGCCGACACCTTCGGCGTACGGCGTCTCGCCGATGACCGCGATGACCGCGTCGAAGCCCTTCGGGTCGACGGTGCCGGTGGCGTCGAAGGTGACGTTGGCGTCGCCCAGGTTCTGCTTGATGCCGGTCAGGATCGACGTGGCGTTCGGGAAGTCGGCGTTCGTGTTGCCGGTGCCCTGCCAGCTGAGCGTCCAGCCGCCGGTCTGGTTCTGGATGTTGTCGGCGCTCTTGCCGACCACCAGGACCTTCGACGCCGGCTTGAGCGGCAGCACGTTGCCGTTGTTCTTCAGCAGCGTCTGCGACTCGCGGACGGCGTCGCGCGCCAGCCAGTTGTCCTTCAGCGCCTCGTCGGAGTTCGCGTAGGAGCGGTCGGACGGCTTCTGCGACTCGAACAGGCCGTCACGCAGCTTGACGCGCAGGATGCGGGTGACGGCGTCGTCGATCCGGGACATCGGGATCTGGCCGCTCTGCACCTGGGCGACGGTGTTGGTGATGAACGCCTTCCAGTCGTTCGGCACCATCACGATGTCGATGCCGGCGTTGATCGCCTGCGGGCACGAGGAGTTCGTGCAGCCGGTGACCTGGCCGATGCCGTTCCAGTCGGACACGACCAGGCCGTCGAAGCCCATCTTGCCCTTGAGGATCTGGTTCAGCGCCTTGTCGCTGCCGTGCAGCTTGCCCTCGTTGATGCCGAGGTCGGCGTTGGTCCAGCTGTTGAACGACACCATCACGGTCTGGGAGCCGGCGGCGAGCGCGCCGTAGTAGCCCTGGCCGTGGATGTTGATCATGTCCGCTTCGGACGAGGGGTTGACGCCCTGGTCCTGGCCCTTCAGCGTGCCGCCGTCGCCGATGAAGTGCTTGGCGGTGGCGATGACGCCGTTGTAGCCGATGCGCTTGGTGGCGCCGTCCTGGAGGCCGTTGATGGCCTCGAAGCCGTAGGAGCGCGTGATGCGCGGGTCCTCGGAGAAGCCTTCGTAGGTGCGGCCCCAGCGGTCGTCCTGGACGACGGCGAGGGTGGGCGAGAAGGCCCAGTCCTGGCCGGTGGCGCGGATCTGCCGGGCGGTGGCGCCGGCGACGTCGCGGACCAGGCACGGGTCGTGCGCGGCGCCGAGGCCGATGTTGTGCGGGAAGACGGTGGCGCCGTAGACGTTGTTGTTGCCGTGCACGGCGTCGATGCCCCAGATGACGGGGATCTTCGTGCGGCTGGTCTTGGAGGCGTTCCAGAAGGCGTCGGCGAGGTTCAGCCAGTCCTGCTGGGTGGCGTTCTTCTTGCCGCCGGGCCACGAGCCGCCGCCGTTGAGGACCGAGCCGATGGCGTACTGGCGGACCTCGTCGGGCGTGATGGCGGCGATCTCGGGCTGCGTCATCTGCCCGACTTTTTCCTCCAGGGTCATGCCCTTGAGGAGTTCGGCGATCCGCTGCTCGTCGCCGGCCTTCCCCTTGAACCGGCTGTCGACCTTCGGCCAGTCCGCGAGGGTCGGGAGGCTCTTCTCGATCCGGGCGCAGCCGTCCTTGTCCTTGGCGGGCTGCCCGATGACGGGCTGCGGCGGCTCGGCGGCCTGGACGGGCGCCGCCTGGGCGACCCCGCCCAGCAAGCTGAGGCTCACCAGTGTGACGAGCGAACTTCGGCGCGCACGGGACCACGCGCGGGATCTTCTGGCCATAGGTCTGGTCCATTCTGCGATGAACGGCGGACCGGCCGATCCTCACCGGGCGACGGGGACGGCGTCAATAGGTTTCGGGGTAGTTATTTCTCGACATAAAATAAGAGTCGTCCGGCGACCTGGTGACGTGCCGTCCTGTCTAGCCCGCGGGGGTGGGCCGGGCAAGGGTGCTTGCGGGCAAGGGTTTTGCCCGTTCGGCGGAGCGCGATCGGGTTCGCCGCGGCGGGGACGACGGTGAATTCGACGAATTCAGCCGCGGGTCTCAGCCGAGCACCGAGCCCGGCAGCTCCTCGAAGATCAGCCACGTCCGCGTCGACCGGACCCCCTCGAGTGCCTGCAGCCGCTCCAGGACCACGTCCCGCAGCGTCGAGTTGTCCGGCGTCCGGACCAGCAGCAGGATGTCGAAGTCCCCGCCCACCAGGGCCACGTGGTCCACGTACGGGATCTCGTGCAGGTCCGTCGCCATCGTGCGCCAGGACGTCTGCTCCACCGTCACCATGATGTACGCCGACGTCCCGAGGCCCGCCCGGCGGGGATCGATCCGCGCGCCGAAGCCCGTGATCACCCCCTCCCCCATCAGCCGCTCCAGTCGCGCGTAGGCGTTCGTCCGCGAGATGTGGAGGCGTTCCGCCAGGGCGCGCACCGCCAGGCGGCCGTCCGCCGACAGCTCCGCCAGCATCGCCCGGTCGACGTCGTCCAGCGCCGGGACCGTTCGTCCCGGCAGACCCCCGTGCGCCAGGACACCGGTGGACGTTTGGTCACCGGAAGCCGTCGAAGGAGACTTTTTGTCGCTCATTTCCGCCAACCCTTGAACACAACGCCGCCGCGAACCACCATTTCAGCATCATATGTCTGGGAGAGGTGGTGCGCGTCATGGCTGTGGAGACCCTGCTGCCGTCCGCTACCCCGGTGCGGTTCGTCGCCGAGGACGGAAGCCGTGCCGACCAAGCCGGCGGCTACGGCGAACCGGCCGAAGCGCGGCTCAAGGAGGCCTACCGGCTGATGGTCCTCGGCCGCCGGTTCGACGTGCAGGCGACCGCGCTCACCAAACAGGGCCGTCTCGCCGTCTACCCCTCCAGCGCCGGCCAGGAAGCCTGCCAGGTCGCCGCCGCGCTGGCCCTTGACACCCAGGACTGGCTCTTCCCGACCTACCGCGACTCCGTCGCCCTCGTCGCCCGTGGCCTGGAGCCCGGCGAAGTCCTGACGCTCCTTCGCGGCGACGCGCACTGCGGCTACAACCCGGTCGAGACGCGTGTAGCGCCTCAATGCACTCCGCTCGCGACGCAGACGCTCCACGCCGCCGGCCTCGCGCACGCGATGCAGCGACGTGGCGAAGACGCCGTCGCGCTGGCGTTCATCGGAGACGGCGCCACCAGCGAAGGCGACTTCCACGAAGCGCTCAACTTCGCGGCCGTCTTCAAGGCGCCCGTCGTCTTCTTCGTGCAGAACAACCGCTTCGCCATCTCGGTGCCCTTCGAGAAGCAGAGCGCCGCCGAAGCGCTGGCGTACAAGGGCGTCGGCTACGGCATGCGCTCCGAGCAGGTCGACGGCAACGACGCCGTCGCCGTGCTGGCCGTCCTCGACGACGCCGTGAAGCACGCGCGCGAAGGCCGCGGCCCCGTCCTCGTCGAGGCGCACACCTATCGCATCGACGCCCACACCAACGCCGACGACGCCACCCGCTACCGCGACGCCGACGAAGTCGCGAAGTGGCGCGAAGCGGACCCGCTCAAGCGGCTCGAGACCTACCTCAAGAGCCGGAACGTCCTTCAGGACACCGAAATCGAGCGGTTCGCGGCCGACGCCGAGGTGTTCGCCCAGTCCGTCCGCGACACCCTCAACGCCGAGCCCGAGCTCGACCCGCTGTCGCTGTTCGACCACGTCTACGCCGAACCGACCCGCCAGCTCGAAGCCCAGCGGGCGGCCCTCGCAGCCGAACTGGAGGCCTGATGACGACCACCATGGCGCAGGCCCTCAACGCCGCCCTGCGCGACGCCCTCAAGGACGACGACCGCGTCCTCGTCTTCGGCGAGGACGTCGGCACCCTCGGCGGCGTCTTCCGCGTCACCGACGGCATCACCGCCGACTTCGGCGAGGACCGCTGCTTCGACACCCCCCTGGCCGAGTCCGGCATCGTCGGGTTCGCCGTCGGGATGGCCATGGGCGGCTTCCGCCCGGTCGTCGAGATGCAGTTCGACGCCTTCGCCTACCCCGCGTTCGAGCAGATCACCTCGCACGTCGCGAAGCTGCGCAACCGCACCCGGGGCGCGCTGCACCTGCCCATGGTCATCCGGATCCCGTACGCCGGCGGCATCGGCGGCGTCGAGCACCACTGCGACTCCAGCGAGGCCTACTACACGCACACGCCCGGCCTGCGCGTCGTCACGCCGGGCACCGCGCAGGACGCCTACGACCTGCTCCGCGACGCCATCGAATCGCCCGACCCGGTCATCTTCCTCGAGCCGAAGTGCCGCTACTGGTCGAGCGAAGAGGTCACCTTCACCCGCTCCGGCCCGGCCATGGACCAGGCCCTGGTCCGCCGGCACGGCAAGGACGTCACGCTCATCGCGTACGGCCCGATGGTCGCCACCGCACTGGAAACCGCCGAAGCGGCGAAGGCCGAGGGCTGGGACGTCGAGGTCGTCGACCTGCGTTCGCTGGCGCCGTTCGACGACGAGACCGTCACGGCTTCGGTCCGCCGCACCGGGCGGGCGGTCGTGGTGCACGAGGCCGCCGGCTTCGGCGGGTACGGCGCCGAGGTCGTCGCGCGGGTCACCGAGCAGTGCTTCCACCAGCTGCACGCGCCCGTCCTGCGGGTCACCGGGCTCGACATCCCGTACCCGGCGCCGAAGCTCGAGCGCCACCAGCTGCCCGACGTCGACCGGATCCTCGACACGATCGCGCGCCTGCAGTGGGACGACACGCCGGTGGTGGCCGGTGCCTGACTTCCTGCTGCCGGACCTCGGCGAAGGCTTGACCGAGGCGGCGATCGTGGACTGGCGGGTCAAGATCGGCGACACCGTCGCCGTCGACCAGGTCGTCGTCGAAGTCGAGACGGCGAAGGCGGCCGTCGAAGTGCCGGTGCCGTTCGCCGGCGTGGTGTCCGCGCTGCACGGCGAGCCGGGGCAGCTGCTGCCGGTCGGCGCGCCGCTGCTGACCGTCGGCGGGTTCGCCGAGCCGGGGGTGACGACCTCTTCCGGGAGCGGCAACGTCCTCATCGGCTACGGCACCGCGCCGACGACCCGGCGCAAGCGGGCCCGGCGTCCGGTGAGCGTCACCGCGCCCACGCGGCCGAAGCAGCCCGGCGTGATCTCGCCGTTCGTCCGGAAACTGGCCGCCGACAACGGGATCGACCTCGCGAAGGTGACCCCGGGCGGTCCGGACGGCATCATCCGCCGCGCCGACGTCGAAGCGGCGCTGAAGAAGACCGGCTCGAAGGGCCGGCGCATCCCGCTCACCGGCGTGCGCAAGGCCGTCGCCGACAAGCTTTCGACGTCCCGGCGCGAAATCCCCGAGGCCACGGTCTGGGTGGACGTCGACGCGACCGGGCTGGTCGCCGCGCGGGCCGCGCTGAACGCCAAGAGCGACCGGCCGGTCAGCCTGCTCGGCCTGATCGCGCGGTTCGCCGTCGCGGGGCTGAAGAAATACCCGGAGCTGAACTCGCGCGTCGAGGGCGACGAGATCGTGCTGCTGGACGAGATCCACCTCGGCTTCGCTGCACAGACCGACCGCGGCCTGGTCGTGCCGGTGGTGCGGGACGCCGGGGCGCTGTCGACGCGGGACCTGTCGGCGGCGATCGGCGAGCGCGCCCGCACCGCGCGGGAGGGCAAGCTCGCGCCCGCGGACCTCACCGGCGGCACCTTCACCGTCAACAACTACGGCGTCTTCGGCGTCGACGGCTCGGCCGCGATCATCAACCACCCCGAGGCGGCCATCCTCGGCATCGGCCGGATCATCGACCGGCCGTGGGTCGTCGACGGCGCCCTGGTGGCGCGGAAGATCTGCGAGCTGACGCTGGCCTTCGACCACCGCGTCTGCGACGGCGGCACGGCGGGCGGGTTCCTGCGGTTCGTCGCCGACTGCGTGGAGTCGCCGGTCACCGCCCTCGGTGATTTGTAGACGCACCGGGCGCATTGGCCGGTCGTGACGGCCGTGGCACTTACAGTGGTCGCGTGACGACACCGGCCCAGCACGACCGCGACCTCGCGGAGGGGCGCGTCGCCCGGCTCAAGCAGGACCTGCGGGACGGGCTCGCGACCCCGCCCGGGGACGTCGAGGCGATGGACGAGCTCGTGGCGAACGCCCACCGGCTGCTCGACGCCGAAGTGGCGTTCGACGAGGCCGAGCGGCGGCTGGCCGACGCCGAGCTCGAATCCCGGCACGCGGCGACCCAGCGTGCGGTCGTCTGGCTCGCGGCCGCGCCGGTGCTGGTGCCGCTGGTCGCCGCGGCACTGGTGCTGTTCGAGGTGCTCTCGCCGGGGTGGCTGCTGGTCCTGGTCCCGCTCTTCGGCGCGGGCCTGTGGGTCGGTTTCGCGCCGGTCCGCCGGGCCGGGGCGGTGATCCGCGAGCGGACCCGGGCGGCGTGGGCGGGCAGCGCCACGGCGGTGGTGCTGGTCTTCGCCCTGGTCCCGTGGTCCGGGACGGTGGTCAGCACGGTCCTGGCGGCACTGGGCGCCGCGGGCACGATCGCGCTGCTGTGGCGGGAAAGCCGGACGCCATGAGCCACGGCTACGCGACCTACGGCGACGACCCGGAGTTCACGCAGGAGTACGACTACCCGGACGCCGTCGACCCGACCCGGCGCGACCTCGACGAGCTGTTCACGGCGGTCGACGGGCTGCGCGAGGCCGGCGACCGCCTGGGCCAGGACGTCGCCGAGCTGACCGAGCGGCTCGAGAGCGGCGGCCCGGACCGCCAGGACGACCGGATCGACCGCCTCGGCCGGCAGCTGGAGCGGCTGCAGCAGCAGGTCCGCGTCCTGGAGCGCGCGGTCCGCGTGTCCGACGGCGTCCCGCAGGTGAACCTCGACGACGTCGGCCCGGAGACGCGGGCCCTCGCGGCGGAGGCGGCGCGCTGGGACGACCTGCACAAGGAGCTGGTCACGAAGGAGCAGCGCGCGCGGTACGCGGAGGAGATCGCGCACCTCGACGCGGTCCGGTCGGCGCTTTCCCGGTGCGACACCGACCTGCTGGAGGTGGTGCGCGTCCTGGCGTCGACGGAGCGAGCGTCCCGGGCCCGGGGCGACGCGGAGTCGTCGTTGCGGGCGTTGTCGACGCGGCGCCGGACGCTGCTGGACGAGGAGATCCCGGCGGCCTCGGCGGCGGCGGAGAAGGCGCGGCTGGCGTTGCGCGAGGCGGACGCGGTCGAGGCGCGCGTGGTCCCGCAGCTGGAGCGGGCCGAGCGCGCGTGGCACGACCTGCAGGTCCGGTTGCGGACGCGGATCACGGACGCGCTGGGTTCGAACGCGCTGCTGCCGACGTGGTTCGGGCACGCACTGGGGGTGGCGCCGCCGTCGGGGACGTCGGGTGACGCCTGGATCCGCACGGCCGCGTCGGTCCTGGCGTACCGGGTGACGTTCGGGGTCGCCGACCCGGCTCTGCCGCTGGGCCCGCCCGCGGGCGAGGACGCGGACACGACGGAACGACGGTGGACCTGGCGAGCCAGGCTGGAGTCCGACTTGGACGACCTCTCGCTGTAGGCGGTTCAGTCGCGGAGGGCGGACTCCAGTCGGCGGTGCAACTCGCCGAGGCGGGTTTTGCCCGGTTTGCCCGGTGGGAACTTCTGCAGGAGGATGCGGACCTCCGGTGGGGCCTGGGAAAGCGCCCACTCGACCTCCGCCTCGGCGGAGCCGCCCGCCAGCTCGCGCGCCAGCGCCGCCTGCTGGGCCGGGCCCACGATGTGCTTCACCTGGTGCGGCGACTCCAGCGGATGCAGGTACGCCGCGCCCGCCGCGCCGACCGCGGCCCGCGCCGCCGCCGAAGCCGCCGGGTCGGGGGCCGCGCCCGCGGCCGCCAGTGCTGCCCACGCCGCCGAGCGCAGGGCCTTGGTGCGCGGGCCGCCCGCGGCGAACTCCCGGGCCGCCGTGATGGCCGCGGCCGGGCGGGGGTCGTCCGGGATCAGCGGCAACACGCGTTCGGCGCAGGCGGCGGCCCAGCTCGTCAAGGCCCGCAGTTCGTCGAGATCCAGCTCCATGCCCCTGAAGCTTATCCTTGAACCGCCGGTTGAAACTCGGGGCGGCGCAGGGCCTGGCGGCGCAGGCGGTTGAACAGCTTCGCGTTGTTCAGCGCGAAGACCCCCACCGTGGCGCCGTCGCGGGAGAACGTCGCCACGAACGAGGTCGACGCAGGGTCGCCTTCCACGAACGTGAGCTCGTCGTCCGGGCGGGGGTGGCCGGCCAGCTGCAACGTCCCCGAATACTGGTCCGACCAGACGTACCCGCTCGGCGCGTACGTCCGCGCGGTGTGCCCGGCCAGCAGGTTGGCCACCGCGATCGGGGCCTGCTCCGAGGCGTTCGTCCAATGCTCGTGCCGCCGCCCGCCGTACCGGGCCACGTCCCCGGCCGCCACCACCTGCGGGAGCGAAGTGACCAGTCCTTCGTCCGTGTGGACGCCGTTGCCGACCTTCAAACCCGACCCTTCGAGCCACTCGGTCGACGGCGTCATCCCGACGCCCGTCACCACCACGTCGGCCGGGACGACCGCACCGGACGCCAGCGAGACGCCGGCCGGGGAAAGCCCGGTGACCTGGACGCCGCAGCGCAGGTCCGTGCCGTGGTCGAGGTGCAGCCGGGCGCAGACCGCGGCCAGCGAAGGGCCCAGCACCGGTGCCAGCGGCGCGGCCAGCGCTTCCAGGACGACCACGTCGAGGCCCAGCGACCGGCAGGTCGACGCCACCTCGGCCCCGATGAACCCGGCTCCGACGATGGCCACGCGGACGCCCGGGACCAGCGCTGCGCGCAGCGCGAGAGCGTCTTCGAGCGTCCGCAGCACGAACGCGCCCTCGAAGCCCGGCAGCGTGCGCGCGCGGCCGCCGGTGGCGATCACGACGCCGTCCGCGTGCACCGACGTACCGTCCGACAGCAGCACGCGCCGGTCGGCCGGGTCCAGCGCCGTCGCCCGGACACCGAGCCGGAAGTCCAGGGCCAGCGACGCCAGGTCACCGGCGTCGAGCAGGTCGAGGGACTCCCGCGACGCCGTCCCGGCCAGAAAGCCCTTGGACAGCGGCGGCCGGTCGTAGGGCAGGTGCACCTCGTCGCCGATCAGCACGATCCCGCCGTCGTACCCCTGCGCGCGCAGCTCCTGGGCCGCGCGGACCCCGGCGAGCGACGCGCCGACGACCGCGATCCGCTTCACGCGGCGTCCTCGCCGGCCACGCCCTGGACGTAGACGACGCCTTCTTCGACGACCACGGCGTACGTGGGCACCGGGTCCTTCGCCGGCAGGCAGGTCGGCATGCCCGTGCGCAGGTCGAACAGCGCCGCGTGCAGCGGGCATTCGACGAAGCAGCCTTCGAGCCAGCCGTCGGCCAGGGAGGCGTCCTGGTGGGTGCACGTGTCGCCGATGGCGTACAGCTCGCCCTCCTCGGTGCGGAACACCGCGATGGCGGGCGGTCCGGGGATCCGGACGGACTCGCCGGGGGGCAGCTCGTCCACCGTGCACGCGCGAATCATGACGCCTCCGGGAAAAGTTGCGCATTGGGGAACATCAACTGCGATACGCAACAAGTCTGAGTCCGGTGACGGGGTGCGTCAAGGGGGTACGCCCCGGTAGTTTTCGTTACCGGATAACGGGTATCCGGGCACGCCGCGGCGCCCGTGCCGGGGATGGTGGCACGGGCGCGACGGCGGTGGCGGCTAGTTCTCCCCGTGCCGGTAGAACGGCGTCTTGATCGGGGCGAGCGGGGTGTTGCCGAGGATCAGGTCGGCGGCCTTCTCGGCGGTCATCATCACCGGCGCGTAGATGTTGCCGTTGGTGATGTAGGGCATCACCGACGCGTCGACCACGCGCAGGCCTTCGGTGCCGTGCACCCGCATGCTCTGCGGGTCGATGACGGACATGTCGTCCACGCCCATCTTCGTCGTGCACGACGGGTGCAACGCCGTTTCGGCGTCCTTCGCCACCCAGTCGAGGATTTCTTCGTCGGTCTCGACGGACGGCCCCGGCGAGATCTCCCCGCCGTTGTACGGGTCGAGCGCGGACTGGTTGAGGATCTTCCGCGCCACCCGCACCGCTTCGACCCATTCCTTGCGGTCGGTTTCGGTCGACAGGTAGTTGAACTTGATCGCCGGGTGCTGCCGCGGGTCGGTCGAGGTGATCTTCACCGAGCCGCGGGTGTCGGCGTACATCGGCCCGACGTGCACCTGGTAGCCGTGCCCTTCGGTGGGCGCCGAGCCGTCGTAGCGGATCGCCACCGGCAGGAAGTGGAACATCAGGTTCGGGTACTTCACCTCGTCGTTGGACCGGACGAACCCGCCGCCCTCGAAGTGGTTCGTGGCGGCCGGCCCGGACCGCAGGAACAGCCACTGCGCGCCGATGTAGGGCCGCTTCCACTTCGCCAGCGACGGCTGCATCGACACCGGCTGCTTGCAGGCGTACTGGATGTACACCTCCAGGTGGTCCTGCAGGTTCTCGCCGACGCCCGGCAGGTCCTTCACGACGTCGATGCCGAGCTTCTCCAGCTCCGCCGCGTTCCCGACGCCGGACAGCTGCAGCAGCTGCGGGCTGTTGATCGCGCCGCCGCAGAGGATGATCTCCTTGCCGTACACCTCGCCCGGCACGCCCCGGCCCTGCGCGTACTCGACGCCGACCGCGCGCGTGCCGTCGAAGAGGATCTGCGACACGAACGCGTGCGTCTTCACCGTGAGGTTGGGCCGGTCCAGCACCGGGTGCAGGTACGCGCCCGCCGCTGACAGCCGCCGTCCTTTCCGGACGTTCCGGTCGAAGGCGGCGAACCCTTCCTGCCGGTAGCCGTTGACGTCGTCGGTGCGCGGGTAGCCCGCCTGCTCGGCGGCGTCGAAGAAGGCCTGGAACAACGGGTTCGACGCCGGGCCGCGCTCCAGTTCGAGCGGGCCGTCGTGGCCGCGCCACGGCCCGTCCGGCGGATCGGCGAGGCAGTTCTCCATCCGGTTGAAGTACGGCAGGCAGTGCGCGTAGTCCCAAGTGGACATCCCGGGATCGCTCGCCCAGCGCTCGTAGTCCATCGGGTTGCCGCGCTGGAAGATCATCCCGTTGATGCTCGACGACCCGCCGAGCACCTTGCCGCGCGCGTGGTAGATGCGACGCCGGTTCATGTACGGCTCGGGTTCGCTGCGGTAGCCCCAGTCGTAGAACTTCGACCCGATCGGGAAGGTCAGCGCGGCCGGCATGTGGATGAAGACGTCCCACTTGTAGTCCGACCGGCCCGCCTCCAGGACGAGGACCTTGTTCGAGGGGTCGGCCGAGAGCCGGTTCGCCAGCGCGCAGCCCGCCGAGCCACCGCCGACGATGACGAAGTCGTAGGTATCGGAACTCATGGAGCCTCCTCAGCCAGGCAGCGAATCCGGGGCGTTGTCGGGCATGTGCTCGGGGCTCGTGTGCGACGAGCCCCAGGTGCGACGCCGGACGTAGAGCATGATCGCACCGATGATCACGATCAGCCCGGTGACGATCACCGCGCCCCACTGGAAGTACCAGTGGTCGTCGCCGTAGACCTCGGCGCGGGGCCAGATCAGGTTGATCGTCATGGCCGCGCCGTAGAGCACCGCGACCAGGTTGACCAGCGTGCCCCAGCGGCCCAGCTTGAAGTACGGCCCGTGCTCCGGCCGCGGCCAGTGCCCGCGCAGGCGCCGCACCAGCATCGGGCCGGTGACCATCAGGTAGGGGATGTAGAACAGGATGATCGCCGTCGAGGTCAGGATGAAGAACGCCCGCTGGTTGCCGAGGTTGATCAGCAGCACGACGACGGTGAGACCGCCGGTCAGCAGCGCGGGCAGCACCGGCGTCTTGGACCGCGGCGACACCTTCGCCATCGCGCGGCTGAACGGCAGCCGGCCGTCGCGGGCCATCGCCCAGGTCATCCGGATCGCCGCGGTCTGCACGGCCAGGCAGCAGACGGTGATGGCGATCGCCGAGCAGATCAGGAAGGCGTCGCCGAGCCCTTCGCCGAGGGTGCTCTTCAGCAGGTACGGCATTCCGGACGTGCTCAGCTCCTTGGCGCTCAGGTCGCCGACGGCCATCATGCCGAACAGCATGATCAGCCCGCCCACGATGAACGCGGCGGTGATGGCGCGCAGGATCGCGCGCGGCGCGTGCCGCCGCGGCTGGGTGGTCTCCTCGGCCAGCGAGCCCGCGGTGTCGAAGCCGTAGAAGACGTACGCGCTCATCAACGACGCCACCAGGAACGCCCCGAGGTACCCGAACGAGTGACCCTCGCCGGTGCCGGCGGTGTCGAACACGAGGCCGGGGCCGCGTTTGATGTGGATGGCCAGCGCGATCACGAGGAGGATGCTCGCGCCGAGCTCCACCGCGACGCCGAAGTTGTTGATCTTCGCCATCAGCTTGACGCCGATGATGTTGACGATCGTGGCGAACACGACCAGCACCAGGGCCAGGATGATGGCGTTCTGCGCGCCGCCGGGGGTCGACGTCAGACCGGCGTCTTCGTCGCTGCCGACGATCTGGAACGCGGTCGAGACCTGCGGCAGGATGATCTGGTAGGCGACCGCGACGGCCGCCGCCGTGACGATCGCGCCGATGATCATGATCCAGCCGGCCAGCCACGACGTCGCCGGTTTCGCGATCTGCTTGGCCCACTGGTACACCGAGCCGGCGAGCGGGAACTGCCCGGCGAGCTCGGCGAAGCACAGGGCGACGGCGAACTGGCCGATGAAGACCAGCGGCCAGGTCCAGATGAAGGCCGGGCCACCCGACCCGAAGCCGAAGAAGAAGAGCTGGAACACCCCGGTCAGGATCGAGATGTAGCTGAACCCGGCGGCAAAGCTGGAGAACGAGCCGAGCGAGCGCTCGAGTTCCTGGCGGTAGCCGAACTTCTCGAGTTCGGAGCTGTCGTCCGGAGCAGGCCCCCCGCCCGCCGGTTTTTCCTGAGTGGTCATCGCGTGCGTCCTCACGTGGTGGGGGAAGGGGTGGGTTCAGCCCTTGAACCAGTGCTGCGGAGCGGGATCGATGTTCTGGTAGATGTGCTTGCTCTCCTGGTACTCGGCCAGCCCGGACGGCCCGAGTTCGCGGCCGATGCCCGATCTGCCGAAACCACCCCACTCCGCCTGCGGCAGGTAGGGGTGGTAGTCGTTGATCCACACGGTGCCGTGGCGCAGGGCCCCGGCGACCCGCTGGGCGCGGGACGCGTCCGACGTCCACACGGCTCCGGCGAGCCCGTACTCGGTGTCGTTGGCCAGCGCGATGGCTTCGGCCTCGTCGGTGAACCGTTCCACGGTGACGACCGGGCCGAAGACCTCTTCCCGGACGATCGTCATGTCCCTGGTGCAGTCGGAGAACACGGTGGGGCGCAGGAAGAAACCGCCTTCGTACTCGGGTCCTTCGGGACGCTTGCCACCCGCTCGCAGCGTCGCGCCGTCCTTGAGAGCGCTTTCGAGGTAACCCTCGACCTTGGCCCGGTGCTGCGCGGAGACGAGCGGGCCCGTCTCGGTCGCCGGGTCCAGGCCGTCGCCGACGCGGATGCGGTCGGCGCGCGCGGCGAGGTCCGCGACGAACCGGTCGTGGATTCCGTCTTGGACGATCAGCCGGGCGCCCGCCGAGCAGACCTGTCCGGAATGGACGAACGCCGCCATCAGGGCGTAGTCGAGGGCGGTTTCGTAGCCGGCGTCGTCGAAGACGACGTTCGGGTTCTTGCCGCCGAGCTCGAGGGCGACCCGGCGGACGCCCTTCGCGGCGGCCGTCATGATCTTCTCGCCGGTCGAGTAGCCGCCGGTGAACGAGACCAGGTCGACGCCCGGGTGCTCGACCATCGCCGCGCCGACGCGGCCGTCGCCGAGCAGAAGGTTGACCACACCGTCCGGCACGCCCGCTTCTTCCAGCAGGGCGACGAGCTTGATCGTGGTCAGCGGGGTGACTTCGCTGGGTTTGAGCACCACGGTGTTGCCGGCGGCGAGGGCGGGCGCGACCTTCCAGGACATCTGGAGCAGGGGGTAGTTCCAGGGCGCGATGAGGGCGCAGACGCCGACCGGTTCGTGCACGATCCGGCTGACGACGGTCGCGCTGCCCGCGTCGACCAGGCGTCCGGCCTCCTTGTCGGCGAGGTCGGCGTAGTAGCGGAAGACGTTCGTCACGTCGTCGATGTCGATCCGGCCTTCACCGAGCGTCTTGCCCGTGTCGAGGCTCTCGGTGCGGGCCAGCTCCTCGCGGTCGCGGACCAGCAGATCGGCGGTCCTGCGGAGGAGCTGGGCGCGTTCGCCGGCGGTGGTCCGACGCCAGGGACCCTGGTCGAAGGCCGTTCGGGCAGCTTCGACCGCGGCGCCGACCTCCTGGTCGCCCGCCTCGGCGAGGGTCTCGAGGACCTGGCCGGTGGCGGGGTTGAGCACATCGAACATGCGGCCCTTCCCGGAGCGGTAGTGGCTGCTTCGCGTCGAGAGTGCGTACATTTGTACGCGAAGTGTGTACAGATGTCCACAAGGGGGCTCGATGGCGAAGAGCGAACCCGGCGCGACGCGGCGCCGCGGTCCGAACGACCCCGAGCGGCGCGCGCGGATCGCCCAGGCGGCGATCGAGGTGGTCGCGCAGCGGGGGATCGACGGCGTCACGCACCGGTCGGTGGCGGCCGCGGCCGGCGTCCCGCTCGGCTCGACGACCTACCACTTCGCGACCCTGGACGACCTCCTCGAGGTCGCCCTGCACGAGGCGGCCGAGAAGAACGTCCACGCGCTGAAGGAGTGGGAGTCCGCGCTCCCGCCGGACGCCGACTTCGCCGCCGCGCTCGCCGACCTGGTGATGGGCTACATCAACGAGCAGTACCGGGACACCGTCGTGGAGTACGACCTGTACGTCGCGGCCCTGCACCGGCCGGCGCTGCGGAAGGCGAGCGCGGCCTGGGACGACGCCCTGATCGCGTTCTTCGGCTCCCGGACGGACCCGCTCACCGGCCGTCTCCTGGCCGGGTTGTTCTGCGGCCTCCTCATGCAAGCCGCGCTGGCCGACCCGCGCCCCACCCGCGACGAGATCGAAACCCTCTTCCGCCGCGCCATCGACGGCCCCGCAACTCCGCGCTCGCGTGATTGAAGACGTGACTCGCGTGATTGGGGACGTGACTCGCGTGATTGGGGACGTGACTCGCGAGTTACGTCCCCAATCACGCGAGTGCGGGTTCTGATCACGCGAGTTACGGGTTTCGTCCCGCCGTGTGGGTGAAAGCCGTGGCGGGGCACTGAAAAGCTTGGGTTGACAGGCGGTCGGGACGGCAGTCACTCTGTTCCGGAGTGAGCAACAAGACGCGTTCTGCGCAACTACTCCCGAACTGATCCGCGGAGAGGACCACGCCGGTGACCGCAATCGATCTCCCGCCGAGCCTGCTCGCCACCCTGCCCGGCGCCGCCTACACCGACCCGGCGATCTTCGCGGCCGAACAGGCGAAGATCTTCGAGGCGGACTGGTTCTGCGCCGTGCGCAGCGCCGACCTCGCCGGGCCGGGAGCGTTCGAGACGGTCCAGATCGGCAAGGAGAGCGTGCTCGTCTCGCGGGGCCGGGACGGCAAGCTGAACGCGTTCCTCAACGTCTGCCGCCACCGCGGCGCCCGGCTCTGCACGTCCGAAACCGGTACCGTCAAGCGCGCTTTCCAGTGCCCGTACCACGCTTGGACGTACGGCCTCGACGGCAAGCTGATCGCCGCGCCGAACCTCACCGGCATGCCGGACGTCGACCGCACCGAGTTCGGCCTGACGAAGGTCCACCTGCGGGAATGGCTCGGCTACGCCTGGGTCTGCCTGGCCGGCGAGCCGCCGTCGTTCGAAGAGACCGTGATCGGCGCCGTCACCGAACGGCTCGGCGGCCCGACCGAGATCGACGCCTACGGCATCGACGGCCTCGCGCTGGGCAAGCGCATCGAGTACGACGTGAAGGCGAACTGGAAGCAGATCATCGAGAACTTCATGGAGTGCTACCACTGCGCGACGATCCACCCCGAGCTCACCGAGGTCCTCCCGGAGTTCGCCGACGGGTACGCCGCGCAGTACTACGTCGGCCACGGCGCCGAATTCGGCGGCGACATCAAGGGCTTCACCGTCGACGGCAGCGAAGGCGTCGACCGCCTCCCCGGCGTCACCGAAGCGCAGGACCGCAAGTACTACGCGATCACCATCAAGCCGGGCGTCTTCGTCAACCTCGTCCCGGACCACGTCATCCTGCACCGGATGTTCCCGCTGGCCCCGGACCGGACGCTGGTCCGCTGCGACTGGCTGTACCTGCCCGAGGTGGTTTCCTCGGGCCGCGACCTGAGCCGGTCGGTCGAGCTGTTCCACCGGGTCAACCTGCAGGACTTCGAGGCGTGCGAACGCTGCCAGCTCGCGATGGACTCGCGGTCGTACGCCAACGGGGGTGTGCTCGTGCCCAGTGAGCACCACATCGGCGCGTTCCACGACTGGGTCCGCACCCGCCTGTCGTGAGTGGTAAGGCGGGTTCTAACCCGCCTTACCACTCACGAGGGCTTGGGTTCAGATCAGCGCGCGGATGGCGGCCTCGAACCCGGTGACGTGCGCCTGCGTCAACGCGGCCGCCTTTTCGGCGTCACCCTCGATGATCGCGGTGAGGAGCGGGACGTGCTCGTCGACGTGGCCGGCCATCCCGGACAGCCGGGGCACGAACACGCACCAGATCCGGGTGGCCAGGTTGTCGTACCGGATCAGCGTGTCCTCGAGGAACGGGTTGTGCACGCACCGGTAGATCGCCCGGTGCAGGGCAAGGTCGGTGCGCAGCAGTTCGGCGTTGCCCCGGTCCGGGGCACCCGCGTCGAGCTGCGCGCGCAGCTCGGTCAGCGCGGCCCGGTCGGCTTCGGTCGCGCGTTCGGCCGCGGCGGCCGTCGCCATCGGTTCGAGGGTGCGCCGGACCTCGGAGATGTGCGCGAGGTCGGAGATGTTGACGTCGGTGGCGAACGTCCCGCGCCGCGGGTAGGCGACGACCAGCCGTTCGGACTCCAGCCGCTTCAGCGCCTCGCGGATCGGCGTCCGGCCCATGCCGAGTGCGGTGCCGAGCTCCTCCTCGTTGAGCGGGGAACCCGGCGGGATGTCCAGCATGACCAGGCGATCACGGACGAACAGGTACGCCTGTTCGGCCAGCGACGGGGGATTGACCTGCGGGTGCATGACGCTTAGCCTACATCGACGATTGATATATCAGAAGTCGACCAGTCCTCGGAGGACGCTCGATGACCGATCTGCCGGAGCACCCGGACTTCCTCTGGGACAACCCCGAGCCGCGCAAGAGCTACGACGTGGTCATCGTCGGTGGCGGCGGGCACGGCCTCGCCACCGCGTACTACCTGGCCAAGCAGGGTGTCACGAACGTCGCCGTGCTCGAAAAGGGCTGGCTCGCCGGCGGCAACATGGCCCGCAACACCACGATCATCCGCTCCAACTACCTCTGGGACGAGAGCTCCGGCATCTACGAGCACTCCCTCAAGCTGTGGGAAGGCCTCGAAGAGGACCTCGGCTACCCGATCCTGTTCAGCCAGCGCGGGGTGCTGAACCTGGCGCACAGCCTGCAGGACGTCCGCGACAGCGTCCGGCGCGTCGAGGCCAACAAGCTCAACGGCATCGACGCCGAGTGGGTGGACGCCGACGGCGTCAAGGAGATCTGCCCGATCGTCAACACCTCGCCGGACGTCCGCTACCCGGTGCTCGGCGCGACCTTCCAGCCGCGCGCGGGCATCGCGAAGCACGACTACGTGGCCTGGGGATTCGCCCGCGCCGCGCACGAGATGGGCGTCGACCTGATCCAAAACTGCGAGGTCACCGGCATCACCACGAGCGGCGGGCGGGTCACCGGCGTCGAGACGTCGAGGGGCCGGATCGCCGCGGGCAAGGTGGCGTTGTGCGCCGCCGGGCACACCTCGGTGCTGGCCCGCATGGTGGGTCTCGACCTGCCGCTGACGTCGCACCCGTTGCAGGCGCTGGTGTCCGAGCTGCTGGAGCCGATCCACCCGACGGTCGTCATGTCGAACGCCGTGCACGTCTACGTTTCCCAGGCGCACAAGGGCGAACTCGTGATGGGCGCCGGTATCGACTCTTACAACGGCTACGGTCAGCGCGGTTCGTTCCACATCATCGAGCAGCAGATGGCGGCCGCGCTGGAGCTGTTCCCGGTGTTCGCGCGGGCGCACCTGCTGCGGACCTGGGCCGGGATCGTCGACACCAGCCCGGACGCGTCCCCGATCATCGGCCTGACGCCGGTGGAGAACCTGTTCCTCAACTGCGGCTGGGGCACCGGCGGCTTCAAGGCCACCCCCGGTGTCGGGGACGTCTTCGCGCGGACCATCGCGCGCGGGAAGCCGCACGAGTACGCCGAGCCCTTCGCCCTCGACCGGTTCACCACCGGTGCCCTCGTCGACGAGCACGGCGCCGCCGCCGTGGCCCACTAGGAGCTTCGATGCAGCTGATCCCTTGCCCGTGGTGCGGGCCGCGCGAGGAAGCCGAGTTCCACTACGGCGGCCAAGCGCACGTCGCCTACCCGGCGGATCCCTCGGCGCTGTCGGACGAGGAGTGGGCGAAGTTCGTCTTCTTCCGCGACAACCCGAGCGGGCCGTTTGCCGAGCGGTGGAGCCACTCCGCGGGTTGCCGCCGGTGGTTCAACGCCGTCCGCGACACCCGTACCCACGACCTCCTGGCAGTCTACCGCCTCGACGAGCCCCGGCCGGTGATCTCATGACCCGGCTGTCCGGCGTTCCGCTCAAGTTCACCTTCGACGGCCGCGAGCTGACCGGCTACCTCGGCGACACCCTGGCGTCCGCGTTGCTGGCCAACGGCATCCACCACGTCGCGACCAGCATCAAGTACGGCCGGCCGCGCGGCATCGTCGGCGCCGGTGTCGAGGACTCGAACGCCCTGGTGCAGATCGAAAAGCCGTTCCCCGAGCCGATGCTTTCGGCCACGACGGTCGAGCTGTACGACGGCCTGGAGGCCCGCGGCCTGCGTGGTCAGGGCCGGCTCGCCACCGAGCCGGACCCGGCGCGGTACGACGCCAAGCACGCCCACTGCGACGTCCTGGTGATCGGCGCCGGCCCCGCCGGGCGAGCCGCCGCCGCTGCGGCGGAGGGCCGGGTCCTGCTCGTGGACGACCAGCCCGACGGCGAAGCCCCGGAGGGTGTCCGGTTCCTCTCGCGAACCACGGCGTTCGGCATCTACGACGACGGGTTCGTGCTCGCCCTGGAGCGCCGGGGCGAACCTCCCGAGCGCATTTCGCGGCAGCGAGTCTGGCGAATCCGGGCGAAGCGGATCGTCGTCGCCACCGGTGCGCACGAGCGGCCGATCGTCTTCCCGGACAACGACCGCCCCGGCATCATGCTCGCTTCGGCCGCGCGCACGTACCTGAACCGGTACGGCGTCCTCGCCGGGCGGCGCGTGGTCGTGTTCACCACCAACGACTCCGCCTACGAAGCCGCCTCCGACCTGGCGGCGGCCGGGGCCGAGATCGTGCGGATCGTCGACGCCCGCGAGGGCCACGGCGTCATCGGCACCGGCGGCGACACCCACATCACGGCCGCCCACGTCGCCAAGCTGGGCGAGCTGCAAGGGGAGCGGGTCGAGTGCGACCTGCTGCTCGTCTCCGGCGGCTGGAACCCGGCCGTGCACCTCTACAGCCAGGCTCGCGGCACCCTCCGGTACGCCCCGGAACTCGGTGCCTACGTCCCGGCCGGCGACCTGCCGAACGTGACCGTCGTGGGCGCGGCCGCGGGCGAAGGACTGCCGGAGACCGAGGTGCTCTGGCAGGTGCCCGCACCGGAGTCCGAAGTGGACACCCGGTTCGTCGACCAGCAGCGCGACGCCACAGTGTCCGACGTCCTGCGCGCCACCGGTGCCGGGCTGCGCTCGCTGGAGCACGTCAAGCGGTACACGACCATCGGCACCGCGCACGACCAGGGCAAGACGTCCGGCATGCTCGCCGCCGGCATCACCGCCGAGGCACTGGGCGTCGACCTCGCCGACCGCCGTCCGACGACGTTCCGGCCGCCGTACACGCCGGTGCCGTTCGCCGCGCTGGCCGGGCGGAACCGCGGCGAGCTGCACGATCCCGTGCGCGTCACGACGATCCACCCGTGGCACGTCGAGCACGGCGCCGAGTTCGAGAACGTCGGCCAGTGGAAGCGGCCGTGGTACTACCCGCGGCCCGGCGAGTCGATGGCCGACGCCGTGAAACGCGAGTGCCGCGCGGCCCGCAACGACGTCGCGTGCATGGACGGATCCACCCTGGGCAAGATCGACGTCCAGGGTCCGGACGCGGGCTGGTTCCTCGACATGCTCTACACGAACCTGATGAGCACCCTGAAGGTCGGCCGGATCCGCTACGGCGTGATGTGCGGCGTCGACGGCATGGTGCTCGACGACGGGACCGTGATCCGCGTCGGCGAGGAGCGGTTCCTGGTCACCACGACCACCGGCAACGCGGCGAAGGTCCTCGAATGGATGGAGGAGTGGCTCCAGACGGAGTGGCCGAACCGGCGCGTCTTCGCGACGTCGGTGACCGAGCACTGGACCACGATCCCGCTGGTCGGCCCACGCTCGCGGGAAGTCCTCGGCCGCCTGGCGCCGGGCCTCGACGTCTCCAACGAGGCCTTCGGGTTCATGACCTGGCAGGACGCCGAGGTCGCCGGTCTGCCGGCGCGCGTCTGCCGGATCAGCTTCTCCGGTGAGCTGGCCTACGAGATCAACGTCCCGTCGTGGCACGGACCGGCGCTCTGGCAGGCCATCGTGGACCAGGGGGCGACGCCGTACGGCACCGAGACCATGCACGTCCTGCGCGCCGAGAAGGGCTACCCGATCATCGGCCAGGACACCGACGGCACGGTCACCCCACAGGACCTCGGCATGTCGTGGGCGGTGTCGAAGAAGAAAGCCGACTTCATCGGCAAGCGCTCGTTCGCCCGCGCGGAGAACAATCGGCCCGACCGCAAGCAATTCGTCGGCCTGTTGCCGGTCGATCCGTCGGTGCTGCTGCCCGAAGGCTCGCAGATCATCGAATCCGAGACCGTGCCGGAGCCGCCGGTGCGGATGCTCGGCCACGTCACCTCCAGCTACGACAGCGCCGCCCTCGGCCGCACCTTCGCGCTCGCCCTGGTGCGCTCCGGCCGGGAGCGGATCGGCGAGACGCTGTACGTGCCGGTCGGGGACCAGGTGGTGCCGGTGACCGTGACCGAATCCGTCCTCTTCGACAAGGAAGGAGCCCGCCGTGACGGTTGACGCGGTCGACGAACCGTTCCGCACCCAGCTCACCGTCCGCCTCCGCGAGGGCGAGTCGCTCCTCGGCGTCCCGCTGCCCGGTGCGTGCACCTTCACCAGCGGCAACGACGTCGAAATCCTCTGGATGGGCCCCGACGAATACCTCGTCCTCGCCGAACCCGGCCGCCAGGCCGAACTGGAAGCGGTGCTCTCTCGTGAATGCGACGCCGTGGTGGATGTCTCGGCGCAGCGGAACGTCGTGCGGCTCACCGGGTCGCACGCCGCCGACGTGCTGGCGCACGGGTGCTCGATCGACCTGGCGGTGTCGCCGCCGGGCACCTGCGTCCAGACGCTGTTCGCGCGCACCGGCATCGTGCTGATGGTCCGAGACGAGGGCTACACGATCCTCGTCCGGCAGTCCTTTTCGGACTACTTCCGGGCGTGGCTGGCCGACGCGAGTCTGGAGTACGTCCCGTGACCTTCACCCTGACGCTCAAGTGCCCGGAACGCTCGGGCATCGTCCACGCCGTCACGACGTTCCTGGTCGGGCAGGGCTGCGACATCGTCGAGCACCAGCAGTTCGACGACGACGTCCGCGGCTCGCTGTTCCTGCGCACGTCCTTCACCTGCACCGAACCGGCCACGGTGGACGACCTGACCCGGGCGTTCGCCCCGGTGGCCGGCGACTTCGGCATGGAGTTCGGCTTCTCCGACGGCACCCCGCCGCGGGTCCTCGTGATGGTGTCGAAGTTCGGGCACTGCCTCAACGACCTGCTCTTCCGCTGGCGCGCGGGCGGCCTCGGCGCCGAGATCGCGGTGGTCGTCTCGAACCACGAGGACCTGCGGCCGATGGCCGAGGCGGCCGGGGTGCCGTTCGTGCACGTCCCGGTCACGCCGGACACCAAGCCGGAGGCCGAGCAGCGGCTGCTCGACCTGGTCGGGAAGTACTCCGCCGATCTCGTCGTGCTCGCCCGGTACATGCAGGTCCTGTCCAACGAGCTGTGCCAGAAGCTCGAAGGCCGCGCGATCAACATCCACCACTCGTTCCTGCCCGGGTTCAAGGGCGCCAAGCCCTACCACCAGGCCTACGACCGCGGCGTCAAGTACGTCGGCGCGACCGCGCACTACGTCACGCCCGACCTCGACGAGGGCCCGATCATCGAGCAGGAGGTCCAGCGGGTCGACCACACGTACTCGCCGCGCGAGCTCGTGACCGTCGGCCGCGACGCCGAAGCGCTCGCCCTCTCGCGCGCGGTCCGCTGGCACTGCGAACGCCGCGTCCTGCTCAACGGCAACAGCACCGTCGTCTTCCGGTAGAAGGAGTTCCGCCATGAGTGCACCGAAGGTCGTGATCATCGGCGCCGGCATCGTCGGCGCGAACCTGGCCGACGAGCTGACCGCCCGCGGCTGGACCGACGTCACCGTGCTCGACCGGGGCCCGTTGCCGCGCACCGGCGGGTCCACCTCGCACGCGCCCGGCCTGGTGTTCCAGACCAACGCGTCCAAGGCGATGACGGACTTCGCGAAGTACACCGTGGCGAAGTTCCTGGAACTGGACTGCTTCCTCCAGGTCGGCGGCATGGAGGTGGCGACCACCCCGGCGCGTTGGGAGGACCTCAAGCGCAAGCACGGCTGGGCGACGTCGTGGGGCGTGCCGGGCGCGCTGATCGACGCCTCCGAGTGTGTCGAGCGGTGGCCGCTCCTGGACGGTTCGCGGATCTTCGGCGCGCTGCACGTCCCGACCGACGGGCTCGCGCGGGCCGCCAAGGCCGTCGAGGTGCTGGCCGCACGCGCGACTTCGCGGGGCGCCCGGTTCATCGGTTCCACGCGGGTGACCGATGTCCTGCAAGAGGGCGGGCGGGTCACCGGCGTCCGGACCGACCAGGGCGACTTCCCGGCCGACGTCGTCGTCTCCTGCGCCGGGTTCTGGGGCCGCGAGATCGGCGCGATGGCCGGCATGGACGTCCCGCTGCTGCCGCTGGCCCACCAGTACGTCAAGACCGGGCAGGTCGCCGACCTCGTCGGGCGCACCACCGACGAGGTCGAAGCGAGCCTGCCGATCCTGCGCCACCAGGATCAGGACCTGTACTTCCGCGAACACGGCGACCGGCTCGGCATCGGTTCCTACGCCCACCGGCCCATGCCGGTCGACGAGTCCACTTTGGATCCGGCGGTGACCGAGACGGCCATGCCGTCCATGCTGCCCTTCACCGAGGACGACTTCGCACCGTCGTGGGAGCAGAGCCAGTTGCTCCTGCCCGCGCTGCGGCAGACCAAGGTCGAGGAGGGCTTCAACGGCATTTTCTCCTTCACCCCGGACGGCCAGTCGCTGGTCGGCGAGTCGGCCGACGTCCGCGGGTTCTGGCTCGCCGAGGCGATCTGGGTGACGCACTCGGCGGGCATCGCCAAGGCGGTCGCCGAACTGCTCGTCGCCGGGCATTCCGAAGTGGACACCCACGACATCGACGTCCACCGCTTCGAGGAGGTCCAGCTCGCGCCCTCGTACGTCCACGAGACGGCGCAGCAGAACTTCGTCGAGGTCTACGACATCCTGCACCCGTTGCAGCCCAAACTGTCCCCGCGCGACCTGCGCGTGACGCCGTTCCACGCGCGGCAGCGGGAGCTGGGCGCGGTGTTCCTGGAGGCGGGCGGCTGGGAGCGGCCGCACTGGTTCGAGGCCAACGCGCCCCTGCTCAAGAAGCTGCCGCACGACGCCCACCCGCCGGCGCGGGATGCGTGGGCAGCGCAGTTCCACTCGCCGATCGCGGCGGCCGAAGCGTGGCAGACGCGCAACGGCGTTGCGCTCTACGACATGACACCGCTCAAGCGCGTGGAGATCAGCGGCCCGGGATCCCTCGAGTTCCTGCAGGCGCTGACCACCAACCAGCTGGACAAGTCGGTCGGCTCGGTGACGTACACCCTGATGCTGGACAACGCCGGAGGCATCCGCAGCGACGTCACGGTGGCGCGGCTCGAGCCCGAGGTGTTCCAGGTCGGGATCAACGGCAACATCGACGTCGACCACTTCGTCAAGCACGCGCCGGCCGGGGTGCGGGTCCGGGACACCACCGGCGGGACGTGCTGCCTCGGCGTGTGGGGGCCGCTGGCGCGCGATCTCGTGCAGCCGCTTTCACGTGAGGACTTCTCGCACTCCGGGCTCAAGTACTTCCGGGCCCGGAAGGCGCGGATCGCCGGGGTGCCGGTGGTCGCGATGCGACTGTCCTATGTGGGCGAACTCGGCTGGGAGATCTACACCGGCGCGGACAACGGCCTGCGGCTGTGGGACGCGCTGTGGGCGGCCGGGCAGCCCCTCGGCGTCATCGCGGCCGGGCGGGCGGCGTTCAACAGCCTGCGGCTGGAGAAGGGCTACCGGCTGTGGGGCACGGACATGACGACCGAGCACGACCCGTATGAGGCCGGCGTCGACTTCGCCGTGCGCCCGGCGAAGGGCGGCTTCCTGGGCCGGGAGGCGATCGAGGGCCGGACGCCGTCGCGGCGGCTGCGGTGCCTGACGATCGACGACGGCCGCACGGTCGTGCTCGGCAAGGAACCGGTGTTCGTCGAGGGCGTGGCCTCGGGGTACGTCACGAGTGCGGCGTACGGGTACACCGTCGGGCGGCCGATCGCCTACGCGTGGCTCCCGGCGTCGGCGGACGTCGGCAGCCGGGTGGAGATCGAGTACTTCGGCCGCCGGGTCGCGGCCACCGTGGCCGCCGAGCCGCTGGTCGACCCCGGCATGGAGCGGATCCGGCGCTGAGCGGGTAACGCCGGTCACGTCGGGTCACGCCCGGCTCTCGAACGGGTAATCCACAGCAAGTCCATGGAAGCGCACCAGGAAATTCTCAGGATCGAGGCGTTTCCTGGTAGGGCCGGAGGCTTGTCGAGAGCTGGAGCTGTGCATGAGCGAGTACGACCGAGGACCGCAGGGCGGCGGCGAGTACCCGTACGGCTACGGCCAGGGCGGGTACTCGCCGGACTTCTACGGCCGGAACGGGTATCCGCAGGACTCCGGCTACGAGTACCGGCCGCCCGGGGAGCAGGGCTACTACGAGCAGCCGCGTGACCAGTGGGGGCGCCCGTACCCGCAGCAGCCCTACACCCAGCCGGGCTACGCCTACCCGCCGCCCGCCTACCAGCCGCCGCGCAAGCGTCACCCGTTTCGCGCGCTGAGCGTCGCTGTCGTCGCGATCGCGCTGGCCGTGGTCGCCGGGCTGGGGATCGGGCACCTGATCTCCGGGGCGAACGCGCCCACCGCGGGCGGCAACCAGAACTTCGGCTTCTCCGGGCAGCCGAGCGAGGCCAAGACGGTCCTGGACGTCGACGCCGTCTCGGCCAAGGTCAACCCGGCGATCGTGAACATCAACACCGAGCTCGGGCTGCAGGGCGCGGCCGCGGCGGGCACCGGCATCGTGCTCACGGCCGACGGCGAGGTGCTGACCAACAACCACGTCGTGGCCGGCGCGACCAGCATCAAGGTGACCAGCATCGGCACCGGCGACACGTACCAGGCGGAGGTCGTCGGCTACGACCGCACCGAGGACATCGCGGTCCTGCAGCTGCGGGACGCCTCCGGCCTGCCGACGGCGTCGATCGGCGACTCGTCGACGACCCAGGTGGGCGACCAGATCCTCGGCCTCGGCAACGCGGGCGGCCGCGGCGGCGACCCGGTGCCGGCCCCGGGCACGGTGACGGCCCTGGACCAGTCGATCACGGCGTCGGACGAGTCCAGTGGCTCGTCCGAGCAGCTCACCGGGCTCATCCAGGTCCGGGCGAACATCGAGTCAGGTGACTCGGGGGGCCCGCTCGTCAACGCGAACGCCCAGGTCATCGGTGTCAACACCGCGGCCTCGACCGGCTACCAGCTGAACGGCCGCCGCAGCGGCGGCACGGGCCAGGGGTTCGCCATCCCGATCAACCAGGCGGTCGACATCGCCCACAAGATCGTCGCGGGCCAGGCCACGGACAAGATCCACATCGGCAAGACGGCGTTCATCGGCGTCTCGGTGACGGACGGCCAGGGAGGAGCCAGGGTCCGCGAGGTCGTCCAGCGCGGCCCGGCCCAGAAGGCCGGCCTCGCGGCGGGCGACGTGATCACGGCCATCGACGGCAAGCCGGTGAGCTCGGCGACGACGTTGACGAACGTGATGGACACCCACCACCCGGGCGACCAGCTGACGTTGACGGTGACCCGGGCTACGGGTGGACAGCAGCAGATCCAAGTGAAGGCGATCGAGGGCCCGACCGGCTGATCGCTTCGTGCGGTGGCTGGTCGGGTGGTCGCGGCAGGGCGGCCGTTGTGGGGGCGGGGCCGTGCGGTGCCGGGTGCGCGGGCCCGCGCCGCTGTGTCTGGTTGCCTGGGGCGAGCGATGCGTTGATGGCCAGCGGCCGGTGAAGGCGATCGAGGGCCCGACCGGCTAGCGCAGGAATTCCGCCAGCACCTCGCGGTGCGTCTGCTTCGCCGCGAGGTACTTCTCGCGGCCGGCGTCCGTGATCGTCACGAAGATGCCGCGCCGGTCCATCTCGCACAGGGCTCGCTCGACCAAGCCGTCCTTCTCCAGGCGGGCGACCAGCCTGGAGGTGGCGCTCTGGCTCAGGTGAATCGCCTCGGTGAGGTCCGCCGAGCGGCACTTGGACTCGCCGGTCGCGACGCGCTCCAGGGCCTCGAACTCGTTCGCGCCGATGCCGTGGCGCTCCTGGAGGCGGCACTCCAGCTTGCTGAACACGGCCGAATAGCGGGCCAGCAGCTCGTGCCACTCCTGGACCAGTTCCTTCTCGGCGACGTCGCTCACGGCGACCAACTTAGCATGCGCAGACATCAGATGCAAACACATTAAATGCTTGGACATTAAATGTGCGTGCATGTAATGTCGCCGCCATGAGCTCTTCCGTGTCCTTGTCCACCACTTCAACGCGGTGGGACGCACGTCTCTGGGGTGTCCTGCTCACCGTCTCGATCGTCATCGGCCTCGACGCGCTCGACGTGTCGATGGTCGGGGTCGCGCTCCCGGCCATCCAGGCCGACCTCGGCCTGTCCACCAACGCGCTGCAATGGGTCGTCAGCGGGTACGTCCTCGGCTACGGCGGCCTGCTGCTGCTCGGCGGCCGCACCGCCGACCTGCTCGGCCGCCGCCGGGTGTTCCTCGTCGCCGTGGCCGTGTTCGCGCTGGCTTCGCTGCTCGGCGGCCTCGTCGACGACGGTGCCCTGCTCATCGCGAGCCGGTTCATCAAGGGCCTGGCCGCCGCCTTCACCGCGCCGGCCGCGCTGTCCATCATCACCACGACGTTCCAGGAGGGCCCGGCCCGCAACAAGGCGATCAGCATCTTCGCCGTGTTCGGCGCCAGCGGCTACTCCGCCGGCCTGGTGTTCTCCGGCCTGCTGACCGAAGTCGGCTGGCGCTGGACGTTCCTGCTGCCCGCCCCGATCGCGCTGGTCGCGCTGGTGGCGGCGTGGAAGCTGATCCCGTCGTACCGCGCCGAAGAAGGCCGCGGCTACGACTTCCCGGGTGCCATCACCGGCGCGGCCGGCTCGCTGCTGCTGGTGTTCGGCGTCGTCGAGGCACCGGAGATCGGCTGGGCGGCCCCGCGCACGCTGATCACGTTCGCCGTCGCCCTCGCCCTGCTGGTGACGTTCGTGGTCATCGAGAAGCGCAGCCGCCACCCGTTGCTGCGCCTGGGCATCCTGCGCTCGGGCCCGCTGGCCCGCGCGAACCTCGGTGGCGCCCTGTTCTTCGGCGCGTACATCGGCTTCCAGTTCGTCGTGATGCTGTACCTGCAGCGGGTCCTGGGCTGGTCGGCGCTGCAGACGGCGCTGGGCTTCCTGCCGGCGGCGCTGATCGTGGCGTTCGGCTCCCCGCGCATCGAGCCGCTGATCGACCGGGTCGGCACGCCGCGCACGATCTTCGCGGGCGTGGTCTCGCACGTCATCGGGTACGCGCTGTTCCTGCGCATCGACGAGCACTCGGGGTACGCGGGCAGCGTGCTGCCGAGCATGATCCTGCTGGGCATCGGCTTCACGCTGGCCTTCTCGTCGCTCAACATCCAGGCCACGGCCGGCATCGCGGACGACGAGCAGGGGCTGGCCGGCGGCCTGCTGAACACGTCCCTGCAGGTCGGCGGCGCGATCGGGCTCGCGGTGGTGACGGCGGTCCTGACCGCCAACGGCGGCCGTGAAGCCTCGCCCGCCGCGCTGCTGACCGGGCTGACGCCGGCGTTGAGCGTGGTCACCGGGATCGCGGTGCTGGGCCTGCTGATCGCGATCAGCGGCGTGGTGGCCCGGAAGCGGCCGGCCGAGGAGCCGGTCGTGCCGCAGGAGGACCTGCTGGCGCTCGCGGACTGAGCCGGCCGAGGGGACCGCGGAAGGGCCACCACCCGGGGGATGGTGGCCCTTCCGCACCAGCTTGGGGAAAACGGGACGGAGCGAGCGGTCCGGCCCCGGAAACCGTCGGACCCTTCCGCTAGCGTGGAAACCGGGGGCTGCTCAGACAGCCACCACAGCCGCCCGCGCGGCCCCGCGGAACCGCAACGCCGCCACCGCCGTCACCGCGATCCCCGCCGCGGCCAGGAAAACCGCCGTCCGCAGACCGTCCACTGTGGCCGCCCGCAGTGCTTCGCCCGACAGCCCGTGCGCGCCCGCGTTGGCCACCGCCACGAACACCGCCAGCCCCACCGAACCGCCGACCTGCTGGGCCGTCGACACGACTCCGGACGCCACGCCCTGGTCCGCCGCCGGGATCCCGGCTGTCGCGGCGCCGAACATCAGCGTGTAGCCCGCTCCCTGGCCCAGCCCCAGCACCACCAGCGCCGGGACCAGCGCCGGGTACGACGCCTCCAGCGTCATCGCGCACCCCAGCGCCACCGCTCCGGCACCGCCCACCACCAACGCGGCCACCAGCGTCGGGCGGGTCCCGTAGCGGGTCGCCCAGCGGCCGGCCGCCTGGGAGCCCGCCGCGATCGCCAGCATCGGGACGCCGAACGCCAAGCCCGTGGCCAGCGCGCCGTAGCCGTGCACGCCCTGGAAGTACCCCGTCAGGAAGTACAGCAGCGTGCCGAACGTGCCCATGTACAGGAACGTCACCACCACCCCCGTCCCGAGGTTGCGGTCCCGCAGCAGCCGGGGCGGCAGCAGCGGGTCGCGGCTGCGGCGCTCGACCACGGCGAACGCGCCCAGCAGCGCGCAGCCCGCCACGGCCACGCCCGAGACCGGGAGCCAGCCCAGCTCCGGGCCTTCGACCAGGGCGAACACCACCAAGGTCGTGCCGAGCGTCGCGGTCAGGGCACCGGCGAGGTCGAAGCGGCGGCCCGGTTCCCGCGCGGGATCCGCGGCCAGCAACCGGAAGGCGAGCAACGCCGCGGCCGTGGCCAGCGGGACGTTCACGAAGAACACCGCCGCCCAGCCGAACGCCTGCGTCAGCACCCCGCCCAGCAGCGAGCCGAGGATCATGCCGCTGCCGCCCGCCGTTCCCCACACCGCGAACGCGCGGTTGCGCTCGCGGCCGGCCGCGAACGACGTGCTGACCAGCGTCAACGTCGCCGGGAAGAGCAGTGCCCCGCCCAGGCCCTGGCCGGCCCGGGCCGCGATGAGCAGGCCGGGATCGCCGGTCAGCCCGCCCGCCAGCGACGACACCGCGTAGAGCAGGCTCCCCAGCGCGAACATCCGGCGCGGGCCGAACAGGTCGCAGGCCCGCCCGCCCAAAAGGAGCGCCCCGCCGAACGCCACGGCGTAGGCGCTCACCACCCACTGCAGGCTCTGGGCACCGAACCCGAGGTCGCGGCCGATGTCCGGCAGGGCCACGTACACGATGTTGTAGTCCAGGGAAATGATCAGCTGGGCGAAGGCCAGCAACGCCAGGCGCTTCACCGGGCCACCCGCTCGTCCGTGCCCGGCACCTTCGCCGTCGTGATGGCGATGCGGTTCCACGTGTTGATCGTGAAGATCAGCGCGAGGAGCTGAGCCAGTTCCTCCTCGCCGAACTCCTCGAGCGCCCGGGTGTAGACGTCGTCGGGGACGCCCCCGGCGATCTGCGTGACGGCTTCGGTCAGCGCCAGCGCCGCCCGCTCCTTCGCGCTGAAGAAGTGGCCGGCCTCGTGCCACACCGCGACCAGGTGCAGCCGCTCCTCGCTTTCGCCGGCCTTGCGGGCGTCCGAGGTGTGCATGTGCAGGCAGTACGCGCAGCGGTTGAGCTGCGACGCGCGGATCTGGACCAGCTCGACCAGCGCGGGGTCGAGCCCGGCGCGAGCCGCGGCGTCGAAGCCGATCAGGGCCTTGAAGGCCTTCGGGGCGGTCTTGGCGAAGTTGATGCGGGAGTTCGTCATGACCAGAAATCTACGGCCGGTTTGACCCACGTGTATGGTGCATTTTTGTGGCAAGAGACTGGGTCAATTCTGGTGAGCGCGACCTCCACCTGGAGCTGGGACCCGGCAGCAAGCGGGCCGCGCTCATCGCCGCGCTGCGGGACGCCGTCCGCGCCGGGCGGCTCACCCCCGGCACCCGGTTGCCGCCCTACCGCTCCCTCGCCACCGACCTCGGGCTGGCCCGCAACACCGTCGCCGACGCCTACGCGGAGCTGGTCGCCGAAGGGTGGCTCACCGCCGTCCAGGGCTCCGGTACCCGTGTCGCCGAGCGGGCCGAGCCGCTGAAACCGATCCGGGCGCCGGCCCGGAAACCGGCCGCGGCGAAACCGGCGTACAACCTCCGCCAAGGGCAGCCGGACACGACGGCGTTCCCGCGCACCGAATGGCTCGCCGCCGCCCGGCGCGCGCTCGGCGTGGCGCCTCACGACGCCTTCGGCCCCGGCGACCCGCGCGGCCGCCCGGAACTGCGGGAAGCCCTCGTCCAGTACCTCGCGCGCGCCCGCGGCGTGCGGACGTCGCCGGAGCGGATCGTCGTCTGCTCGGGGTTCGCGCACGCCCTGCGGCTGCTGTTCCCGGCCGTGCTGAGCGGGCCGCTCGCCGTCGAGTCCTACGGCCTCGCGTTCCACCGCTCGATCTTCGCCACCGCCGGGGTCCGGACGATCCCGCTGGACCTCGACGATCGCGGCGCCCGCGTGGAGGACCTCGACGTCCCGAGGGTGCTCCTGACGCCCGCGCACCAGTTCCCGACCGGCGGCCCGCTGCACCACGACCGGCGCACCGCGGTCGTCGGGCACGTCCGCGCGACCGGCGGCGTGCTCATCGAAGACGACTACGACGGCGAGTTCCGCTACGACCGCAAGCCGGTCGGCGCGGTCCAGGGCCTCGACCCCGAGCACGTCGTCTACGTCGGCTCGGTGAGCAAGAGCCTGTCGCCCGCGCTGCGCCTGGGCTGGCTGGTGCTGCCCGGGCACCTCGTCGACCCGGTGCTGGCCGCGAAAGGCGAGCGCGAGGCCTGGGCGAGTGTGCTCGACCAGCTCACCCTGGCCGAGTTCCTGACCGCGGGCGGGTACGACCGGCACATCCGCCGGATGCGCCAGCACTACCGCCGCCGGCGCGACCACCTGGTCACGGCGCTCGCCGAGCGGGCACCGCACGTGACGCCGACCGGGATCGCCGCCGGCCTGCACGCCGTGCTGCGGCTCCCGCCGGGCACCGAGAAAGCGGCGCTGAAGGCCGCGGCGTGGCAGGGACTGGCGCTGGACGGCCTGGCCGCGTTCCGCCACCCGGACAGCACGATGTCCACAATGGACGGCTTGGTCGTCGGCTACGCGACCCCGCCGGAACACGCCTACCCGGCGGCCGTCGACGCGCTGTGCCGCGCGCTGCCGCCCGCGTGAGACCTACCCGACGATGTCGATCTCGAACGGCTCGGCCGCGCTGTAGTTGATGTCCGCCCACACCGCGCCCGGGAGGTCGTAGCGCCGGTGCGACGTCAGCTTCGAGTTGTACCCACCCGTCTTCGTCGGGTTGTGGCCGACACCCTGGTGGTCGCTGCCCCAGGCGTAGATGTCGCCCACCCACATCGGCTTCGCGAAGCCGTCGCCGCCGAGGCGGGGGCGGATGATGACCGCCGCGGCGGAACTGCCGGACAGGAACACCCGCACCGCGTTCTCCGCGGCGTTCGGCGGGGTCACGGTGATGCGCTCCATGATCTCCACTCCACTCGATGGGCCGGAGCCGTCCACGCCGGGCCAGTAGTCGGCGACGGACGACACGTCGTAGCCGGGGGCGACGTTCCCGCGGTACTGCTTGGCGACCGCGCCGGCCGGGATGGCGGGATCGCCGTTGTAGTGCGCGATCCAGTAGTGCGGCTCGGCGACACCGGCGGACGAGAACGCCGCCCGCACCGAGGGCCAGGTCGACAGGTTGCAGTAGATCGTCGGGTCCGCGCCCGCCGCGCGGCGCATCCGGACCCAGCCCGGCGCTTCGGCCGGGGTGGCGTCGCCGGGCTCGACGTCGAGGACGTGCCCGTCGTTCGTCACCGCTTTCTTGACGATGGTCACCTTGACCGCGTTGGGAAACCGCGCCCAGTCGGCGGGCGTCCAGGGCGGCAGCTTGATCCGGTCGATGTAGCCCGCGACCATCCGGGCGTCCGCGGGGATGTTCGCGGCCGTCACCGCGTCGTACATGGTGCGCACGGGCTGGCCTTTCGTTCCGGGGTTCGCCATCGTGCAATTACCCGTGTGGGACGGCGGTCAAGCACGAACCGCGTCACCACACGGTCAATCACCAAAACGGCCGCAGGACGTCATTCCTTCACCGGACGCTCACGCACCCGTGGTGACGTTCCGCTTCCGGTACTGGCTTCCCGCTCACCCGGCTGGCAAGCTGCCAGCACCTCACCACGGAAGGACGTGCATGGCGGCACACCCGGCGCGGGCCCGGCGGATCGACGCGCGGGTCGTCGTCCTGAGCGCGCTGCTGGTGGTCGCGCTGCTGGCGTGGGCCGGGTTCGACTACCTGAAGAACCGGCTGGCCGGCGGCGGCTGCGACACGACGACCCCGGTGCACCTGACGGCCGCGCCGGACATCGCGCCGGTGCTGACCGAGCTCGCCCGGACCGTCCCGGCGCGGGACTGCTACTCCGTCGACGTCACCGCGAGCCCGTCGACGGCCACCGCGACCGCGCTCGAGGCCAACGGCGCGAACGGCCCGGACGTCTGGGTGCCGGAGTCGAGCACCTGGCTGCTGCAGGCCCGCGACGGTGGCGCGTGGAACCTCCCCGAGTCCGGCCAGCCGGTGGCGAGTTCGCCGGTGGTGCTGGCGCTGACCGAAGACGTCGCCAAGCGGGCCGGCTGGCCCGGGAAGTCGCCGTCCTGGGCCGACGTCCTCGCCGGGAGCCCGGTCGGGCTGCCCGACCCGGCCCGGGACCCGGCCGCCATCGGGGCGCTGATCGGCCTGCAGCAGGTGACCAAGAACGCGCCCGATCCGGCCGCGGCGTTCACCGAGGAGATCCGCAAGCTTTCGGCGGTGAAGCAGCCGTACCCCGCGTGGCCGGCTTCGGAGCAGTCGGTGCTGGCGCGCAAGCTCGTCGCCGCCTACCCCGCCGCCGGGGTACCGAGCTTCGACTACCCGTACGTCGTGCTCCCGCGGGCTTCGGAAGCCTCGCGCTCGGCGGCCGAACGGTTCCTGCGGCTGCTGCTCGACCAGACCGCCACCAAGGCGTTTGCGGACGGCGGGTTCCGGACGCCGTCCGGGCAGCTGCTCGGCGACCGTCCGCGCGACACCCGCACGGACGCCGGCCCGCGCCCGGCCGGGCCGCCCGCGCCCGAAGCGATGTACGGCGTGCTCCAGGCCTGGGCCGGGGCCAACCTCAGCGCCCGTGTCCAGGTGCTGCTCGACGTGTCCGGCTCGATGGCCGCCACCGTGCCCGGCACCGGCCGCAGCCGGATGTCGCTGACCCTCGAAGCCGCGACGCAGGGGCTCGGGTTGTTCAAGCCGACCACCGAGATCGGCCTCTGGCTGTTCTCGACCAAGCTCGACGGCACCAAGGACTACAAGGAACTGCTGCCGATGCGGTCGATCGCCGAGCAGCTGGCCGCGGGCGGGGTGGCGACCCTGCAGGCGGTCAAGCCGAAGCCCGGCGGCGCGACCGGGCTGTACGACTCGATCCTCGCCGCGTACCAGAACGCCCGGCAGAGCTGGCAGCTCGGCCGGATCAACGTCGTCGTCGTGCTCACCGACGGCCGCAACGAGGACAGCGACTCGATCGGGCTGCCCGGCCTGCTGTCCGAGCTGGGCCGGCTGCAGGACCCGCGGAAACCGCTGCCGGTGATCGGGATCGGCATCGGCCCGGACATCGATTCGAGCGAGCTGAAGCAGATCTCGGCCGCGACCGGCGGCGAATCCTTCACCACGCCGGACCCGCGCAAGATCTCCGACGTCTTCTACCAGGCACTGAGCAAGCTCATGTGCCAGCCGCCCGCCTGCAAGAAGTGAGGACCCCCGTGTTGGTGCAGACCGAACAGCCCGCGCCCCGGGTGCTCCGAAGACCGTCCACAGTGGTCATCGCCGCCTTCGTCGCCGGGGTGGTGCCGCTCGCTTTCCACGTCTGGGCGGCCCTGCACGGCAGCCTCGCCCAGGACGACTTCGTCGTCACCCACCAGGCGGCCGCGGCCGGCCCGTTCGACCTCGGCTACCTGTTCCAGGACTACCACGGCCACCTGCAGCCCGGCGGGTTCTTCCTGGCCGCCGTGCTGACCTGGTGGGCGCCGCTGAACTTCCCGTTGCTCATGGCGCCTTTGCTGCTCATGCGGGCCGTCGCGACGGTGCTGTTCTGGTGCCTGCTGGTGCGCTGCTTCGGCCGCCGCTGGGCGATCCTGGTGCCGTTCACCGTGTTCACCGCGTCGACGTTGCTGCTGGTCCCCACGTTGTGGTGGTCCTACGGCATCCAGCTCGTCCCGGTGGTGCTGGCCACCGCCGGGGCGCTGCACGCCCACGTCCGGTACCTGCAGGACGGCGGGCGCTGGTGGCTCGGCGCCTTCGCCTGGACGGTGTTCGGCCTGGCGTTCTACGAGAAGGCCGCGGTGATCCCGGTGCTGCTGGCCGGGGTGACCGTCCTGCTCGGACGGTCGTGGCGCGAGCACGTCCGCTACTGGGCGGCCCAAGCCGTGCTGCTGGCCGCGTTCGTGATCGTCTTCTTCGTGGCGACGTCGAGCCAGGTCGGCCAGGGGGAGCAGCCGATGTCGGCCGGCACCGTCGCCGACCTGACCGGCCGGATGCTCGGCGACACCCTGCTGCCCGGGCTGGCCGGCGGGCCGTGGTCCGGCCCCGGGGCGGGCGCGACCTGGGCGCCGTCGCCGTTCGTGGTCGTCGTCGCGCTGCTGGCGGCCACGGTGGCCGTGGTGGTCGCCGGCGTGCGCATCGGGGGACGGCGGGCGTGGGGCGCCTGGGCGCTGCTCGCGGCGGTGTTCGCCGTGGACGTCGCTCTGCTGGCGCTGACCCGGCTGCGCGAAGTCGGCCCCGGGGCGGGTGACGACCCCCGGTACGTCGCCGATCTGGCGCTGGTGGCCGCGTTGTGCGGCGCGTTCGCCTTTCTTTCGCCGGGTGCGCCGTCCGGCGGAAGGCGTGAGCGGCCGATCGCCCTAGTCGTGTGCGTGCTTCTGCTCGTCAGCTCCGCGGTGGGCTTTTCCCGGCTCGCCCCGGCGCTGCGGTTCGAACATTCCGGGCAGTACCTGGGAAACGTGCGCGCGGCCGTCGCCGAAGATCCGGACCTGGTGTTCTACGACACCTTCGTGCCGTCCGATGTGGTGCACGAATGGTTCGGGGCGGACTCGCGGGCGTCGCGGGTGGCGGGCCTGCTGCCCGGCACCCACTTCGACCAGCCGACGAACCGGATGCACCAGCTCGACGCGACCGGTACCCCGCACCTGATCACCGGCGTGGAACCGGTTTCCCGCAGCCTGCCCGGGCCGGTGCCGAACTGCGGGAACACGATCGGCGAGACGCTGGTGCGCATCCCGCTGGACACCCCGGTGCTCGGCCGGCACCTGCTCAAGCTCGACTACTACACCTCGGACGGTGGCGAAGGGCTGGTCGAGCGGACGCCGGTGTGGTTCCAGGCCGGGCTGCACTCGCTGTACCTGCCGGTGGACGGCCTGTACGACCACATCGGCGTGCAGCTGTCGAGCCCGGGCGCGCCCGTGTGCCTGGCGAAGATCGAGATCGGAAAGCCCGTCGTGAGTGGTAAGTAGGGTTCTAACCCTCCTTTCCACTCACGACGCTCGTGGGAGGGCTCAGTAGGGGTCGTACGGGCTGTCGTGGCCGAGCAACCGCGCGACCGGCCGCAACCGCAGGCGCAGCAGCACCTTGAGCACCACGTTGCGCAGGAACCAGGGCAGCTGCGCCAGGACGCGCAGCCGGTCCGCCGTGGACGGTGGCGCCAGCCGGAACCGCGCCAGCGACGTGGCCCGGTCCAGATAGGTGTACCGCCGTCCGAAGAGGACCTTCACGATCGTGCCGAGCGTGACGCCGATGGACGAAAAGCAGTCGTGGACCAGGATTTCCGCACCCGGCGGCAGGTGCGCCGACCAGCGCAGGTCGTCGGTGTAGGTCCAGTAGTCGTGCTTGCCGTCGATGTAAAGCAGCTGTATGGGCCGGTCCCAGTCAGGGCGCAGTTTCGTGCTGTAACCGGCGACGAGCTCGACGACGTCGTCCAGCCCGGCCCGCCGGATGTTGCGCTCGAACAGCTGCCGCGTCGGCGATCCGCCGAACAACCGGCCGTCCACGAAGGGGTCGACGGCGATCACCGTGGCCCCGGCCGTGCGGGCCGCGGCGCCGAGGACGATCGTGGAACGGCCCTGGTGGCTGCCGATTTCCAGGACGACGTCACCCTTTTCGAGGCGGCACGCGGCGTCCCAGAGGGCTTCGCCCTGCGCGCGCGTCATCCAGCCCTTGACCGGCTCGGCCAGAGCCCAGGCATCTTCGAAGGAGATGGCGCACCTGCCAGGGGTTCGGGGGGACTCGGGAAAATCGTCGGCACATGGTAGCCAGGTTTCGGCCTAGTATCTACCGGATGGTAACCGCCACCCGCGAACGCACCCGGGACGACGCCCCGCCCTCGAGCGGCGCCCGGAAGTTCTCGGTGGGCGCGTTCTTCAGCCGGCCCAGCACCTGGATCGTGCTGGCCCTGACCACGTTGTCCTTCCTGCAGATGCCGGGGAAGACGACGTTCGACACCAAACTGGACCTCGCGGTCGACCCCCTCGCCTTCCTCGGCCGCGCGTTGCACCTGTGGAACCCGGAGGCGACCGCGGGGGAGCTGCAGAACCAGGCGTACGGCTACCTCTTCCCGATGGGCCCGTTCTTCGCGCTGTGCCAGGCCGTGGGCGTGCCCGCGTGGATCGCGCAACGGCTGTGGGGCGCGGTCCTGCTCTCGGCCGCGTTCGGCGGCGCCCTGCTGCTCGCGCGGGCGATGAAGATCGGCTCCGAGCGCACCCGGCTGATCGGGGCGCTCGGGTACGCGCTCGCGCCGCGCATGTTGACCGAAATCGGCGGCCTGTCCGCGGAAATGCTGCCCGCCGTCCTGCTGCCGTGGGTGCTGGTGCCGCTCGTGCGGGCCGGGGCGATCGGCTCGCCGCGGCGGGCCGCCGGGCTGTCCGCGCTGGCCGTGCTGGGCATGGGCGGGGTCAACGGCGCGATGGTCGTGATGGCGCTCGTCCTCCCCGGACTGTGGCTGCTGACCCGCCGCTGGACCCGGGCGCACGTCGAGCTCGTGCTGTGGTGGTTCGTCTTCGTCGTCGGCGCGACGCTGTGGTGGATCCTGCCGCTGCTGCTGCTCGGCGAGTACAGCCTGCCGTTCCTGGACTACATCGAGTCGGCGACGAACACGACCGCGCCGATGTCGCTGTTCGAGGTGCTGCGCGGCACCAACCAGTGGGTCGCCTACGTCGTCCAGGGCACGCCGTGGTGGCCCGGGGGCTGGTCGCTGATCGACAACCCGGTGCTGATGCTCGCCACCGGGCTCGTCGCCGGCGTCGGCCTGTTCGGGCTGACCCGGCGCGGCCTCCCGGACCGGCGGTTCCTCGTGCTCGGCGTGGTCACCGGGCTGACCCTGCTGACCATCGGGTACGTCGGCACGCTCGACAGCCCGCTCGCCGAGCAGGTCCGGCACCTGCTCGACGGGCCCCTCGCCCCGCTGCGCAACGTGCACAAGTTCGAGCCGGTGCTGCGGCTGCCGCTGATGCTGGCGTTCGTGCACGGCATCTCCAGCCCCCTGCCGGTGCGGTCCGCGCGCCGGTTCCTGCGGCCCGCGCTGGGCCTGCTGCTGGTGCTGGTGATGGCCGCGCCGGCGTGGCTGCTGAACCTGCGGTCCGGCCCGGGCTGGAACGAAGTTCCCGGCTACTGGTACGACGCGATGGGGTACGTCGCCAAGGCCGATCCGAACGCGCGGACGCTGCTGCTGCCGGCCACCGGCTTCGGCGAATACGACTGGGGCCGCACGGTCGACGAGCCCGCGCAGGCGATCGCGCGCAGCCCGTGGGCGGTCCGCAACCAGGTGCCGCTGGGGTCCGAAGGGAACACGCGGCTGATGGACTCGGTGGACGCGGCGCTCGCCGACGGCCGCGGCGATCCCGGGCTCGCCGCGCTGCTCGCGCGCTCCGGCTACCGGTTCCTGCTGCTGCGCAACGACATCGACCGCGAACGGACCGCGGCCCCGCCGATCGCGACCCTGCGCGCCGGGCTGGCCGGCTCGCCGGGGATCGCCAAGGCGGCCGCGTTCGGCCCCCTCGAAGTCTACGAGGTCCGGAAGCCGGTGCCGCTGGCCACCGCGACGGCCACCACGGACGTCCCGACGGTGAGCGGCGGCCCGGAGAACCTGCTGCCGCTGATCGACTCCGGCCAGCTCGACCCGGCGACGCCGACCGTGCTCACCGGCGACGGCGGGTCCCCCGGCGGCCCGCGGCTGGTCACCGACGGCCTGCGCCGGGCCGAGCGGAACGTCGGCGGCGTCCGCGACAACCTCAGCCAGACGCTGACCGCGGGCGAGGCCTACCGGCAGCAGCGCGCGGCGGGCGACCTGCTGCCGTTCCCGGGCCAGGAGCACCAGACCGTGGCCGCGTACCGGGGGATCCGCTCGGTGACGGCGTCGACGGCGGCGTCGTTCGCCGACGCCTTCGGCGGGTCCGATCCCTCGCACCAGCCGTTCGCGGCGATCGACGGCGACCCGCGCACGGCGTGGCACTCGTCGTCGTTCACCGGGCCGATCGGCCAGTGGCTCGAGGTCGAACTGGACACCCCGCGGCTGGTGAACACCGTCCAGCTGGAAATGGTGGACGACCTGCGGGTGGGCTGGCCGCCGACGCGGATCCGGATCACGACCGACAACGGTTCGGTCGACCAGCCGGTGATCCGCGGGGCCGGGCCGCACGAGTACGCCGTCGCCGCCGGATTGACCCGCAAGGTGCGGATCACGCTGCTGTCGCTGGTGGTGGGGCGCCAGGACGGGAACGTCGGCATCGCGGAGCTGACGATCCCGGGCACCGAGCCGCAGCGCGCCCTGGAAGTGCCCGCGGACCTGCCGACCGGGCCGGCCCCCGGGTTCGCCTTCACCCGCGGTCAGCAGCCGCGGTACGCGTGCCTGCCGCTGGGTGCCGCCGTGCGCTGTGACGCCACGGCCGCCCGCGACGGCGAGGAGCCCGACGGGATCCGGCGGCTGTTCAGCACGCCGGCGGAGCAGACGTACCTGGTCGGCGGTTCGGTGCTGCCGGCGGGCGGCGGCCGCAACCCGGTGTCGCTGCCGGGGGTCACTGTGGCGTCGACGTCCCAGCTGGGCGGCGACCCGGCGGCGGCCGGGTTCGCGGCAGTGGACGGCGATCCGGGGACGACGTGGCGCCCCGACGTCACCGACCTGCGGCCGACGCTGACGCTCTGGTGGCCGTCGCCGAAGCGGATTTCGGGGCTGCGCATCGAGGTTTCGCCCGCCAGTGGCGCGCGGGCACCCCGGCAGGTGGAGCTGACCGGCCGGTCCGGCACGCGGACGGTGCAGCTCGACGCGAGCGGGTCGGCGTCCTTCGAGCCCCTGGACACCGACCAGCTGCAGCTCGTGCTGCCGGGCGACGACGACGATCCCGCGGCGCGCGCGGTGGTGGGCGTCGGCAGCCTGACGCTGTCCGGCAGCGACGGCCTGCTCCCGGCGCCGGACCCGGCGTTCACCGTGCCGTGCGGGTCCGGGCCGAACATCCACCTGGACGGGCTCGACTACCGGACGTCGGTGCAGGGCAAGCTGTCCGACATCACCGAGCACCGGCCGCTGACGCTGGGGATGTGCCGCGATTCGGAGGGCGGCATCGCGCTGCCGGCGGGCGGGCACGAGCTGCGGACGGACCGGTCGGAGTCGTTCGTCGTCCAGGACCTGTGGCTGAAGCCGGCGGGGAGCACGTCGCCGCCGGTGCACCGGGCGGTACAGGTGGGTGCCTGGGACGCGGCGTCGCGGTCGGTGACGGTGGGGCCGGGCGCGGAGGCGGTGCTGGCCGTCCCGGAGAACGCGAACGCGGGCTGGACGGCCACTTTGGACGGACAGCAGCTGACCCGCACCCGGGTGGACGGCTGGCAGCAGGCCTGGATCGTCCCGGCGGGAGCGGGCGGCGTGGTGTCGCTGTCGTTCACGCCGGACGCGCACTACCGCCTGAGCCTGTTGATCGGCGCGGCGGCGGTGCTGCTGTTGCTGGTGGGCGTGGCCTGGCCGGCCCGCCGCCGTCGCCGGTTCACGATCTCACCCGGCGGTGCCTGGATCCCGGTGGTGCTGATCGGGTTGCTGGTGGCGCTGGGCGGGATGTTGCCGGTGGTGCTGCTGATCGCGTGCCTGCTGGCCCGCCAGTTCTCGGAGCGCGCGCCGAGGTACCTGGCGTTCGGCGGCATGGCCGTGGCAGCGGCGGTCTCGGTGACGGGCCGCATCCTCGGCCACGGCCAGGAGTGGGCCTACGGCCCGGTAACCCAGGCCGCCCTCCTGCTCGCCGCAGCCGCCATGGTCGCAACGTGCGTGGATTGGTTCGCCCGAAAGCAAAACCCGACCGAACCCACGTGATCAGCCCCGTAATCCACGTGATGGGAGACGGATCTCGCGTGATTGAGGCCGTAACTCGCGAGATCCGGCTTCAATCACGCGAGTTACGGGGCTGATCACGCGAGTTCCGGGTTCGGTCACGCGGGCGGAACTCGAGGTACGCGCCGGCCGCGGCCAACGCGCCGGCCGTGCACGTCGCCGCGGTGACCACCTGGGTGGGTGATCCGTGCAGCCACGTCGTGATGAGCAGGGCCTCCGCGGCGACTGCCGACCACATCAGCACCGTGACGCGGCGGTCGCCGTCGGCCAGCCGCGCGTACAGCAGGATCTGGACCAGCGCCAGCATCGAACCCGCCAGGGCGAACGGCCACACCGGCATCGTGCTGCCCGCGTACCGCGCGCCGCCGATCACCGCCAGGAGCGAGGGGCCCAGCACCAGCGACACCAGCAGCACCAACGCGTCCAGCCCGCCGCACACCAGCAGCGCCACCGGCAGCACCCGCCGGCGCCGGTCGGACACCGCGAACCGCGGCAGCACCAGCACCCCGACCGCCTGCGGCAGCCAGTACGCGATCTTCGTGACGATCGCCCCGAGTGCGTACTCGCCCGCCTCGCCCGCCGGAAGCGTGTGGCGCGCCAGGACCAGGTCCAGGTTGACCAGCAGCACCAGCGCCAACATCGCCTGCGCCGTGTGCAGCACCTCGCTGCCGTGGCGGTCGGCCCAGCGGGGCCGCGGGCGGCCGCAGAGCTGCCAGCCCGCCACCACCGCGAGCGAACCCACCGCCGCGCCGGCCAGCGCCCCCGTCGGGGACCCCGAAAGCACCAGCCCCACCAGCGATCCGCCGACCTTGCCGGCGCCCTCCAGCGCGATCAGGCCGGACAGCACGGCGAACCGGTGGCTGCCCTGCAGGAGCCCGTGGAACACGCCCAGCAGCGTCAACGGCCCGAGCGCCGCCGTCACCAGCAGCGCCGGGGCCAGCGAACCCAGGTGCAGCAACAGCACCAGCAACGGGCTCAGCATCAACGCCGTCGTCGCGACGATCGCGCTCGTCACCAAGCCCAGCGCGAACAGCGAACCCTGGGACAGCGACGGCGAGCGGGCGACCCGCAGCGCCACCACCGTCTGCAGGCCCATCGCCGGGACGACGCCGATCACCAGCACCGCCAGCAGCGAGCTCAGCTCTCCGAACGCGCCGGGCGCGAGGATCCGCGCGGCGGCCAGACTCAGCACGTAACTGGCCGCGTTGTTGCCCGCGAGCGCGAGCGAGACGAGGATCGCCGCGACCCGGTTGCCCGTCCGGGCCGGGACTTCGGTGTCTACGCTCAACGGCGGGCTCCCGTTACCGGTGGGTAATGACCAGGGACCATAACCGCGCACGCAACAGAAAGGAAGGGCCGTGGACGCACCGGGCAGGCGGCTGGCCCTTCCCGTGCTGGCGGCCGCGCTGGCGTTCGCCGTCTGCGGGCCCCTGCTCGGACGTGGGTTCGTCCTGAGCTACGACATGGTGTTCGCGCCCCGGCAGTACTTCGTGCCGGACGCCTTCGGGGTCGGCAGCACGCTGCCGCGGTCGGTTCCCGCCGACGCCGCCGTCGCGCTCGCCACCACCGTGCTGCCCGGCGACATCGTCCAGAAGCTCGTCCTGCTCCTGGCCATCTTCTTCGCCGCCCTCGGCGCGGGACGGCTCGTCCCCACCGAACACCTGGGCACCCGGCTCGTCGCCGCGACGGCCTACGCCTGGACGCCGTACGTCGCCGAGCGGCTGTTCATCGGGCACTGGCCGCTGCTCCTGACCTACGCGGCCCTGCCGTGGCTCGTCGGCGCCGGGCTCGCCGTGCGCGCGCACGAACCCGGTGGCCTGCCGCGGCTGGTGATCGCCGGCGCCCCGGCCGTGCTGACCCCGCCGGGCGGCGTCCTCGCGGCGGCCGTCATGGTCGTGGCCGCCGGTTCGCGGCGGCTGTGGCAGACGGTTCCGCTCGCCATCGCGCTCAACCTGCCCTGGCTGGTCCCGACGTTCCGCAACGCCGGCGGCACATTCTCCGACCCGGCCGGCGTGTCGGCGTTCAGCGCCCGCGCCGAAAGCTGGGGCCCCGCCCTGCTGAGCGTGCTGGGCCTCGGCGGCATCTGGAACGCCCAGACGGTCCCGGAAAGCCGGTCCGTGCCGCTGGTTCCCCTGCTGACGCTCGTCGTCGTCGCCGTGGCGGTCGCCGGGCTGTGGCCACTCGCGCGCCGCTGGGGGAAGGCCCCGGTCCGCTCCCTGACGGCTCTCGGCGTCCTCGGCGTGCTCCTGGCTTCGCTGGCGACGTTGCCGGGTGGCGAGACGCTGCTCACCGCCGCGACGCGGTACCTGCCCGGCGCCGGACTGCTGCGGGACGCCCAGAAATGGGTGGCTTGGTGGGCCTTGCCGCTCGCCTTGGGCTTCGCGCTGGCCGTCGAAGCCGCCGCGGCGAAGCTGAACACCGCGCGGGGACGCGTCGGCTTGGTGACGGCGGCGGTCGTCTTCCCGCTGCTGACCATGCCGGACCTCGCCTGGGGCGGCTGGGGACGGCTGGCCACCGCGCACTATCCGGCCGACTGGCAGGCAGTGTCCGAAAAGCTCGGTGACCGGCCCGGCGACGTGCTCGTGCTGCCGCTCTCGGCGTTCCGCGGGTTCGCGTGGAACGCCGGCCGCACCCAGCTCGACCCGGCGCCGCGCGTGCTGCCGAAACCCGTGCTGATGGACGACACCCTGCTGGTCGGTGCCGAGCGGATCGCCGGTGAGGACCCGCGGATCGGGGACGTCAACGCGGCGGCGTCCGCGCGGGAGCTCACCGACGCCGGCATCGGCTGGATCCTCGTCGAACACGGGACACCCGGCTACGTCGACCCGCGGTTGCTCACCGGCGCGACGCCGGTGTGGTCGGGTGAGTGGCTGACGCTGTACCGGACCCCGGGTGAGCCCGCCGTGAAAGCGATCTCGTGGGCGCCCGCCTTGCTGGCGAACGGAGTAGCGCTCACGTTGCTGTGCGTCGCAGTGTTGTGCCGCATGTTACCGATGCGTACATTGGGCCGCGGCAGGATTCTCCCGCCGCGGAAGGAGTGACACGTGGGCACGGTCATCGGCGCGATCGTCGCCGTCATCATCGGCGGCGGAGCGGCGACAGCGGGGGGCTTCGCCCTCATCACCTCGGCCAACCCGGACACCGCCGCTCCGGTGCAGGAGAAGCTCAACGCGCAGGTGAAGTACAACCCGGCCGACCACCCGCTCAAGCTCTACGGGGACCACTGACGCTCGCCTCCGACCACGCCCACCGCGTCGTCGGGCTCTACGGCGACCCCACCGTTTCCTGGAGCATCCTCCTCGAAGCGGAACTCGGCGCGGCCGCACCGGAACCGGAGAAGCTCCGGGCGCGGCTGGCGGCCGCCATCCAGCAGTACCCGCATCTCGGTGTGCTGCCCGGAATCGAACGGATCGGCGACCTGGCGGAAGTCCGGGATCGCTTCGCTTCGGCGCCCTACGCACGGGACGCGCCGCTGGTGCGCGTCGCCGTCGGCGAGCAGACGCTCCTCATCGCCGCGCACCACGGCGCCCTCGACGGCCTCGGCCTGCTGTCCCTGCTCGGCATCCTCCTCGACGTCCCGGTTTCCTCGGGGGCGCGCGGGATCGGCGAACGGACCGGCGGCAAACCCTTTGCCCTTTCGGCCCTCCAGCGGCTCGCTGAGGCGCTTTTCGCGCCACCGGGCCGGATCACGCCCGACCGCGGGAGCGAGGGCGTGGGAGACGTCTTCGTGGCCTGCCACGAGCCCCGCCTGCGCTTGGGGGCTGCGGGGTTCGTCGCGGCCGCCGCCCGCGCCACCGAACGCTGGAACCGCGCGCACGGCGCCCGCACGGCCCGGGTCGTGGCCGCGCTGGGCGCGTCACGGAGGTCCGGCGCGGCGCCGGAACCGGTGCACGACAGCGCGTTCTTCCGGCTGCGGCTGGCGCGCGGCGCGGACGTCGCCGCGGTCCTGCGGGCCCAGCCGCCGGAACCGGACTTCCCGGCCCGCAGCAGCCGCCTGGCCCGGCTGGGCACCCGGTTGCTGGCGAGCCGGCTCGGGTCCACGTTCCTGGTGTCGAACCTCGGTGTGGTGTCCACCGGGGACACCGTGCGGACGCTGGCGTTCTACCCGGCGGCGAGCGGCCGGTCAGGCGTGGCGTTCGGCGCGGCGACCACCGGCGGCCGGACCACGGTCACCGTGCGGGCCCGCCGCAAGGACTTCGACGCGGCCGCGGCCGCCCGGCTCCTCCGCGAGTTCCGGGACGCGGTACGGGACCAGGGTCCGGGGCCGGGGGACCGGCTGCCCGGAGACGTCCCGCACCAGTGACTCGAACTGGCCGACACTGGCGTCCCAGCTGTACTTCCCGGCCCGTTCGGCGCCCGCCAGGCCCATCTCCGCGCGGCGGAGACCGTCGGCGAGCAGGCCGTCGACCTGCGCGGTGAAGTCGTCGAAGTCGTCGGCCAGCAGGCCGGTCCGGCCCTCCACGATGGACTCGGTGACGCCGCCGGCGGCGCGGTAGGCGACCGAGGGGACGCCGTGCGCCGCGGCCTCCATGATGACGATGCCCCAGCCCTCCTTGACCGACGGGCACAGGTGCAGCCACGAGCGCGCGAGGATCTCGTGCTTGGCCTGCTCGTCGACCCAGCCGTGCAGGACGACCCGGTCGGCGACCCCGCGCGAAGCCGCGTGGTCGCGCAGGACCTCGTCCCACGGCCCCTGCCCGACGACCTCCAGCCGCAGCGACGGCCAGCGTCGCGCGAGCCGCGCGACGACGTCGATGGCGTGCTCGATCCGCTTGTGCGGCACCAGCCTGCTCACCGCGACCAGGGTCGGTTCACGGTCCCGTCCGGACGCGCACGGCGGGGGTGCATCGAGGCCGTTCGGGACCACCGTGACGCGCTCGCGGCCGATGCCCAGCTCCGCCAGTTCCGCCTTGGTGACCTCGGAAACCGTGACGTAGGAGCACTTGCGGAACAGCCACGGCGCCAGCCGCGACTCGATCCACCAGCCGACCCGGCCCAGGGTCTCGCCGAGCGCGCTGATCCACTGTTCCTTGTGGACGTGGTGGACCAGCACCAGCACCGGGCAGCCGGCGACCAGCCGGGCGAAGAACGGCATCCCGTTCTGCACGTCCACCACGAGGTCGGCGCGGGCGCGGCGGATCGCGCGCAGGGCGTGCAGGTAGACGCCGAACTTGTTGCCGCGCCGCCGGTAGCGGACGCCGTCGCGCCACTCGCCCGCGGTCGCTCCCGGGTAGGCGGCGCACTGGATCTCGACCCGGTACCCCGCTCTGGCCAGGCCTTCGGCCATCCGCTCGACGTACCGCTCGGAGCCGCCGCCCTCGGGGTGGCCGGTGTCGCGCCAGTTGAGGAGGAGCACACGAGGACGTTGCATCGGGTTTTTCCAAACTGTAGCGACGGTGCTAGGTTACTGGTGCGTACACCCTAGATGAACGTATTCCGGAAAGCGACGGTTCAATGGTAGGTAATCCGGTTCTCGTCGCGACGGGGCAACCGCATCGCGCCACGCTCCGCCGGTCCGTGACCCTGTTCCGGACATTCCTCACCGAGCAGACCGACCCGGACGGCTTCTATTCCGCGCTCGCTGCCGACTCCGTCCGGCAATTGGCCTCGCACGCTCCGCTGCCGGGGCGCACGGTGCTTGACGTCGGCGGCGGGCCGGGGTATTTCTCCGACGCCTTCCGCGCGGCCGGCGCGGTCTACCTGGGCCTCGACCCGGACGTCGGCGAGCTGTCCGCCCGCGGCGAGCCGGGGGAGAACATGATCCGCGCCAGCGGCACGGAACTGCCGGTGCGCACCGGATCCGTGGACATCTGCTACTCGTCGAACGTGCTGGAGCACGTCTCCGAGCCGTGGGTCATGCTCGACGAGATGTGCCGGGTGACCAAGCCCGGCGGCACGGTCTTCGCGTCGTTCACGCCGTGGTATTCGCCGTGGGGCGGTCACGAGACAGCGCCGTGGCATTTCCTCGGCGGTCATTACGCCCGGCAGCGTTATGCCCGGAAACTCGGGAAGCAGCCGAAGAACAAATTCGGCGAAAGCCTCTTCCCGGTTTCGGTCGGCGCCGCGCTCCGCTGGGCGAAGGCGACGCCGCTCGCCGATCTGGTGGCCGGGTATCCGCGGTACCACCCGGGCTGGGCGATGTGGATCGTGCGGATTCCCGGCCTCCGCGAAATCGCGTCCTGGAATCTGGTCCTGGTGCTGCGGAAGCGCTGATTCAGGTGCGGGCGTAGACCGCCTGGCGCCGCTGCCTCGGCGCCGGCGGCGGGGCCGGGCGGCGGCGGACCAGCAGGTAGACCGCGACGAGGATCAGCACCCCGCCGCCGATGCCGAGCCAGAGCGGGCCGGTGCTCGACAGGAACTCCAGCTTGCCCTTGTTCGCGTCGATCTGGTCGACCATCTGCGCGATCGTCTTGCCGTTGTAGGCGAGCGTCCCGTCGAACACGACGGTCGGCGTGCCGCCGGTGGCGCGGCGCAGTTCCTGGTGCTGCTGTTGCTGCTGCTTCACCTCGACGCCGGTGACCGGTTCCACCCACATCGTGTTGACGCCGCGGTAGTACAGGTCCGCGTCGACGCTCGGCTCGGTGGCCCCGACGAGCGAGCCGGGCACCGACTTCGTCTCGAGCTTGGTGTCCGGGATGTCCTGCACGAACTTGTAGGTCTCGATCCCGTTCACCTCCTCGACGCCGGTGAACCGGGCGGTGACGGCCTTGCCCGTGTTGTCGTCGTAGACCGGGTAGTCCTTCTGCTCGGTGCCGAAGGGGAACTTGAAGTTCAGGCCGGGCTGGGCCTTGTAGATGTTCTGCTCGGGCGGCTTCTGGCCGTCCTTGTCGGCCTTGTCCTTGAGCTCGGTGACGTAGCTGCTTTCCTTCGTGCAGCTCGGGTCGGCCGCGCCGCGCGGGTCGTAGCCCTCGGCGGTGCGCCGGTCGAAGCAGACCTGGCGCTTGCTCGCGGTGATCACGGTGCCGTCGGAGTCGTCCTTGACCTGCACCGCGAGCAGCCAGACCGCGTAGTCGGTGTCGGCGTGCATCTCCGGCCGGGCGAAGTTCGCCTGGACACGGGCGGTGGCGGTCAGCTTCGCGTTTTCGCGGATCTCGGTGACCGGGCCGGTGCCCTTGTCGGTCACGGCGAGGACCTTGCTCGCGGTGCCTTCCAGCACCGACGTCGAATCCTGGTCGAGCGGCACCTTGGCGAGCTTCGGGTAGACGTAGGTCGGCAACAGCACCGCCCCGGCGACCGCGAAGACCCCCAGCGCCAGCAAGATCAGGCCCACAGCTCGTCGCAACGGTCCTCCTGGGTGGACACAAATTACCCGGCGGTAATCAGGTGCACGGATAGTGGCCCGCGCCACGTCGCGCGTCAAAGTGTGACCGGCGGTCACAGACGTCCGGTGCGACCGGAAGGTCGCATGCGCACGGCCGTTCGGACCAAGCGACCAAACATGTTTGTTCCCGGGCACAACGGGCCCGGGCTCACCATCGGACGATCCCCAGCCGCCGCGCCGGACCGAGAAGGAGAAAATCCCTTTTGCCCCAGGACCCCTCGATGGTCGCCATCGCGGCGACCGCGCGCTGGCGGGCCCGGATCGTGGCGGCGGCCGCGAGCGCGGGAATTACCCTCACCGACCCCTTGGCGGGCGTGCCCGGAATCCGGGTGCTGACGTGCGCCTCGGGCGACCTCGCGGCGATCGTCCCCCGGCTGGACCGGGGCGCAGCCGCGTCCCGGCCGGCGATCGGAGCGCATTCGGACTCGATCGCCGACCGGGAGCTGCGGGACGCGGTGGCGGACGTCGCGGCCTTGCTTTCGTTGCACGGGAACGTGGTACTGGACCTCGACGCGGGCGGGCGGCGGTCGCGCCCGGCTCGCCCGGACGTGGTGGTTTCGGCCGGAGTGGACCGTCCCCAGTGGACGGAGCCGGCGGTGACGCTCCCGGTGGGGCGCGACCGCCGAGGCGGCCCGCTGAAAGTGGCTCTGACGGCGGGCCCGGGCTTCGAGGGCGCGCTGCTGGAGCTGGCCCGCTTGGTCGAAGCCGACGCGGCTTAGCCGGTCAGTCCTCGCCGAGGATCGCCGTCGCCCGGATCTCGACCCGCATGCCCGGCGCGCCGAGCGCCGCCACGCCGAGCTGGGTCCAGATCGGGGCCCGGTCGCCCATGCGCTTGCGGAACTGCGCCACCATCACCCGCGTGTGGTCGTCGCCGATGGTGTCGTCCGCCGTGGGGAGGTGGAACGAATCCACCGAGACGACGTCCGCCCAGGTGGCGCCCGCCGTGGCCAGGGTGCGCTCCACGTTGTCGAACGCCCGGACGATCTCCTCTTCGAGGTCCTCCGGGAACACCGTGTCGTCGTCCCAGCCGCCCTGGCCCGAGATCTCGACGCGGTTGCCGATGCGGACCGCCTGGCTGTAGTGCAGGGCGGCCAGGTGGCGCGGGCCGTAGCCCGGGGTCACGAAAAACACGAACGTCTCCTCCGATTGACTTCACGCTTGAAGTCAAGCTAGCACAACTTCAAGCGTGAAGTCATCCCGCGGCGGATAGGGTGCCACCCATGGGCACGGATCACGGAGGCACGCGCTGGCTCAGCCCGGCCGAAAAGGACGCCTGGACCGGGCTGGTCTCGCTCATCCTGCTGCTCCCGGGCCGCCTTGAAGCGCCGCTGCAGCACGAAGCCGGCCTGACGCTCTTCGAGTACCTCACCCTCAGCCACATCTCGGAGGCGCCGGAGCGCCGCCTGCGGATGAGTGAACTCGCCTACCTGGCCAACGGTTCCCTGTCCCGGCTGTCCAATGTGGTCAAGCGGTTCGAGCAGCGCGGCTGGGTCGCGCGCTCGCCCGATCCCGGCGACGGCCGGTACACCCTGGTCGCCCTCACCGACGCCGGGTTCGAGGTGGTCGAGGCCGCCGCGCCGACGCACGTGCGCAGCGTCCTGGACGTCCTCGACCCGCTCACCGCGGCCGACCAGCAGGCGCTCGCCCGGATCGCCGCCAAGCTGCGCGTCCGGCCCGCCGACCTGGGCTAGAGGTCTTCTTCGACCCACTCCAGCAGGTCTCCCGGCTGGCAGCCGAGCACCCGGCACATCGCTTCCAGCGTGCTGAAGCGGACCGCTTTCGCGCGGCCGTTCTTCAGCACCGCGATGTTGGCCGGCGTGAGGCCGACCTTCTCGGCGAACTCCCCGACGCTCATCTTGCGCTTGGCCAGTTCGACGTCGATGCGCACGACGATCGGCATCAGATGACCGCTTCCAGGTCGGACCGGAGCGTGGTCGCCTGGCGCAGCAGGGCGCGCATGACCACCATCAGCAGGCCGATCACCGTGATCGCCACGGTCACCAGGAACAGCAGCATCGGCATCCCCGGGTCGTCCGCGTTGAAGCCGACGAAGAGCAGCATGCCGACGAACACCAGCCACGCCGCGGCGACGGACCACACGATCGCGTCCACCCACTTCAGCGATGCCGTGGTGAAGATCCGGTCCTTCTTGACCAGGGTCAGCAGCTTCCACGTCGCGACGACCACCACCTCGACGCACAGCACCAGGAACACCGCGATGGCGGTCAACGGCCAGCGCAGCGGCGCGTCGTGCGGGTTCTGCTGCGTGTGGTAGGCGATCCCGCCCGGCAGCGACAGCGTCTGGAACACGACGAGGACGCCGAACAGCACCACGAGGAACACTCTGAGCGCGGCGACAGCCCACTTCTCGGTAACCATGCGCCGACTATCGCCGGGTTCCTATCGAAAGTCAATCGGTAGTGATCGAAAAGCGATCAATCCGGCTCGGGATCCAGGCGGACCGACTCGAGGGCGACGTACAGCTCGCCGACGTCCACCGGGTCGGTGAGGTCGCGCTTGGTCAGCTCCTGCACGCGGCGCAGGCGGTAGCGGACCGTGTTGGGGTGCACGAACAGCCGGTCCGCGGCGTCCTTCGCCGAGCCGTGGCCGGCGAACCAGGCCAGCAGCGTGTCGAGCAGGACCTTGCGCTCCGCGCCCGGCAGGGCGAGCACGCCGGCCAGCGCCGAGCGGACGACGTCGCGGGCCATCCCCGGCGCGGCCGCGACCAGCGTCGTCACCGGCGAATCGCCGAACACCACCACGCCCGCGGTCGCCGCCGGCAGCGAGCGGCGGGCGATCCGGGCTCGGTGCAGGGCGTCCGGGACGTCGGGGAAGCCGGTGAACGGCCGGCTCATCCCGGCCGCGACCGGGAGCGAACCCAGCACGTCGCGCAGCCGCCGGACGTCCTCGATCCGGTCGATGGCGACCAGGCCTGCCTCGCCGCCGGGCCGCCACGCCGACCGCCAGCGCCGCGCCCGCAGCAGCGCCTCGACGGAGTCGTGCTCGTCCGGCTCGACGCGTTCGGTGACCACGGCGACGAACATGCCCGCGGTCGGCAGGCCCAGCTCGCGGGCCGCGGCCTCCATCTCGGCCTGCCCGGCGAGCCGGCCGCGCAACAGGTCGTCCAGCAGCCGCGCGTTGGCGTGCGACGGCTCGGCCGCGACCTCCTCGTACGCGGTGGTCAGCGCCTCCGAGTAGTAGTCGATCGCCTTCCAGACGTAGGAGTTGATCTCGATCGTCCGCGCCGGGTTGAGGAATTCCGGGCCCGCGAGCTCGAGGAGTCCTTCGTAGACGAAGGTGCCGCCGATCCGGAACGCGCGCAGCACGGCCGGTAGCGGGATGCCCTGGCGCGCCTGGGCGAGGCCGGTCTTGCGGGCGGCGTCGAGGGAGAGGCCGCGGCCTTCGGCCAGCGCCGTCAGCGCGCGTTCGAGGTTGGCCTCACAGACCTGCCGCAGCTCGTCCGGGGCGGCGTCGGCCACCTGCCGGTAGAACTCGTCCTGCTCACTGAGCAGCCGGGCGAGGCGGTCGGCGAACTCCGGCAGCCGGGTCAGCATCTCGCGGACCAGTTCGCGGTGTTCGCGAGAGACCGGCCTGGCCGGAGCTTCGATGCCCATTCCTCACTTTAGCTCGGGTCCGCCGCCCGGGACACGCACGAACTTGAGCAAAATTCATGTCCACCGGGTGATCGACGTCGTGAGCTCTTGACGGCTCAGGCCGGCTTGCGCGCGGTCAGGTAGACGTGCGGCTCCGGGCCGGCGCCGGGGTGGTCGGGCACGAACTCGGCCTCGTCCGCGCGGACGATCTCCAGGCCCGCGGCCTGCAGCCGCTCCTTCAGCGGGCCGGCGGCGAAACTGTACGCCCGGACCGGGTGCCCCATGAAGACGATGTCGACGCCGTCGACGTCGGCCGGCACGGTGGCGAAGACGAGCAGGCCACCGGGCTTCAGCCAGGCCGCCAGCCGGCCGAACATGGTCTCCTGGTCGGCCCGGGGGAGCTGGAGCATCGAGAAGAAGGCGGTGATCGCGTCCCAGGTGGCGTCCGCGAAGGACAGTTCGCGCATGTCGCCGAGCTCGAACCGGGCGGCGGGCACCTGGCTGCGCGCGATCTCGACCATCTTCGGGGCGACGTCGTAACCGGTGACGTCGTGGCCGCCGGCGACCAGGGATTCCGCGGTGGGGCGCCCGGTGCCGGAACCGAGGTCGAGCACCTCCGCTTCCGGCGGCAAGGCGTCGAGCAGGTCGGTGAGGGCGGCGCGGTGCCCGGTCGCGGTGCGGAAGGCGTGCTCGTAGTCGGTGCCGAGCGCGTCGAAGACTTCGGCGGCGGTTTCGGGGCGCGTCATGCCCGGGACTCTGCCAGACCTAGGATCGCGCCGTGGCTGGTTTGCGGGGTGTCTTCGCCGGGTTCGGCAAGAGCAGGGCGTTCGCGGTGCTCGGGCGGGCGCTCGTGCCGGCCGACCGGGTGCTGCTGCGGATCAGCGGCGGCCGGGTCGGCGTCGGCGCGGCGGTCGGGCTCCGGACGTTGCTGCTCACGACGATCGGCCGGCGCAGCGGCGAACCCCGCCAGGTGCCGCTGCTGTACGTCGCGCGGGAGACGGGGTACGTCGTCATCGGCTCGAACTGGGGCGGCGAGGCGCACCCGGCGTGGTCGGCGAACCTCCTGGCCCACCCGGCGGCGACGGTCGCGCTGAACGGGCGCACGATCGACGTCACCGGGCGGCTCCTGACCGGGGACGAGCGCCAGGAGATGTGGGACGCGGTGGCGGCGTACTGGCCCGCGTACGACCGGTACGCCGTGCGGGCCGCACACCGGGACATCCGCGTGTTCCTGCTGGAGCCGGTCAGCCGATGAGGTCGGTGTGCCGGATCCGGTACACCTGCAGCCGCAGGTTGTAGTACTTGTCGGTCTCGCCGACCCAGTTCATGCCGAGCCGCTTGGCGACGGCGATCGCCCGCGTGTTGTTCGGCCGCGCGACGGCGAACAGTTCCTCGGTGTCCTGCGTGAAAGCCCATTCGATGAGGGCGGTCGCCGCCTCGGACGCGTAACCCTTGCCCCACACGCCGGGCGTCAGCTGCCAGCTCAGCTCGAGGTCCTCTTCGAACGGCGGCAGCAGCCGGATGCCGAGGCCGCCGATCACCGCACCGTCCTCTTTGCGCTCGATGGCCCACCGCCCCCGCGGCGGCGGCAGGTTCGGCTGCGCTTCCTGCCAGGCGTGCAGCACCGCGCGCATCGCGCCGATGTCGCCGACGCGGTCCATGGCCGGGGTCAGCCAGTGCGTGACGTCTTCCGCGCCGTAGATGGCGAACGCGGCTTCGGCGTCGGCAGGCGTCCAGTCCCGGATCACGAGCCGGTCGGTGCTCAACGGGGTCTCCATACCAGGACGTTACGCCGGGAGGCCGCCGATTGTTCCCGTCGCCGAGTGCTCGGAAGGTGAACCCTCAGGTGGCGTCATGGACAACGTGGTGCAGGTCTCCTCGGTCGGGGAGTGGGGATCCTGGCTGGCGGCGACCCGCGAGACGCGGTGTCGAGTGGGTTCGACGGATGACCACGGCCGAGTCGATGGCATCGGCTGGCAGGCGATGGTGGATCTCGCCCGGCAGATCGGGAGCTGGGACGTGCTGGCCGAGGCGCAGGACGGGGGTGGTGCCTTTGGAGCTGCGGAGTGCGTTGGCCGGGGACGTGGCGGCTTCGCGGTACTTCGACGGGTTCCCGCCTTCGTCGCGGCGGCTCGTCCTGGAGTGGGTCGCGAAGGCCAAGCGGCTGGAGTCCCGGCGGCGCCGGATCGTGACGACGGTGGAGTTGGCCCGGCAGAACCGGCGAGCTGCCCACCCGAAAGCGGCTGAGGGGTCTACCGCGCTCCGGACTCGGCCTACGACCCGCGTAACCGGTGCGGTGTCGACCAGCGAACCTATTCTTTGCTGGATTCTTGAAGCCACTTCGCGTAGTCTTCGCGCACCGATCGCATCGCTTCGAGCCAGACCGAGTCTGGTCTGTCCAGCAACTTCACGTCGAGTACGGTGACAGCCTTGGCAATCGACCCTCGACGAGAACTGTGCTCGATTTTTCCTGCTTCGACGAGGACCTGAAACGCTTGCGGGCGTGGTCCTAGTTGTCGCGCTATCGCCGCCAATGCTCCTTTGTCGCTGAGTAGTCGGTCAATGGCGCGCGTTCCGGTGCCGTGCGTGCCGGCGATGCTGACAATTGATCGGTTGCTTTGGAAGGCTTGTTCCGTCAAGAAGTTCGGAACCTTGGTTATCAGCAAGTAGTCCGAGAATATGAGGCCGTTGTTGGCGACCGTGGGGTAGCGCATCGTCGATCGAACCCCACTCTGGTCGACGATCGGCCAATTGGGGCGAGCTGTTCTGCCTCTGCCGGGCACTATCCGCTCGCAGCTTGCGCGAACCAGGGCCGGGTCTTCCTCCCAGCGAAAGGGAAGATCAATCGTTCGTCCTATGTAGTGCATGCCTCCGGCAGGCATTCTTTGGTAGCCGAATGCGAGGCTGGTTACCGCTTCGGATTCGGGACTTCCGATGAGTACGAGCCCGTCCGACAGGGATGCGGTGACGTCGTCAACGAGTTCCAGGGTGTTCGACTTCCGAGCCTCGGAATAATCGCAGTTTGCAATTGCCGCGAACGCGAGAGCGTCATCCGGGTGAGGATCTCCTCGCCGGTACAGCGGGTGATGCATCGAAACGCGATAGCTATATATTCCGGAATCGGCGAAGCCAAGCAAAGATTTTCCCGTGCGTGCGAGTTGTGACGCTTCGCGTCTCCCCGAGAACCACCGTCCCAAGGAGCCGAGTAACTTCAGCCCGGACTCTGTGGCCTTGGCTGCTCCACTTAGCTCGCCCATCAAGGACATGCAGCCTCCGAAGCCGTGTTCCTCCGCCGAAGTAGCTACTCTGTGTGAACGCTAGACTGCTGGATGGCTTGATCACAAGGCGGTGGGGCGACTGCCGACACTCCGGTCTCCAGGCCCGCGAATCAGCGCTTCGCCGGCCAAACCCGGCCTACAGTCGCCTGGTGACCGACCTGCACGCCCTCCTGACCCGCGCCGCCGAGCTCGGTGCCGGCTACCGTGCCACCCTCGCGGCGCGGCCGGTCGCCCAGGCCGTCGACCCCGCCGTCCTGCGGGCCGGCTTCGGCGGCCCGCTCCCCAAGCACCCCACCCCACCGTCCGAAGTACTCGAACAGCTCGCCGAAGCCGCCGATCCCGGGCTCGTCGCCACCGCCGGACCCCGGTTCTTCGGCTTCGTCATCGGCGGCGCCCTCCCCGCCGCCACCGCGGCCGATGTCCTCGCCGCCGGCTGGGATCAGAACGGGTTCAACGCCGTCCTCTCGCCCGCCGCGGCCGCCGCCGAAGAGGCCGCCGGCAGCTGGCTCAAGGAGCTTCTCGGCCTTCCCGCCACCGCCTCCACCGGGTTCGTCACCGGTGGCCAGGCCGCGAACACCGCCGCCCTCGCCGCCGCGCGGCACCACGTTCTCGCCGAAGCCGGCTGGGATGTCGAACGCGATGGGCTCGTCGGCGCCCCGCGCGTCCGGGTTCTCGCCAGTGAAGAACGGCACGCCACCATCGACCGCGCCCTGCGGCTGCTCGGCTTCGGCACCCGGGTCGTCGAGGCGGTCGCGGCCGGCCCTCAAGGCGGGATCGACGTCGACGACCTCCGCAGGAAGTACGAAGCCGGACCGATGATCGTCTGCCTGCAGGCCGGGAACGTGAACACCGGCGCGTGCGACGACCTCCGCGCCGCCCGGGAAGCCGCGCCCGGGGCCTGGCTCCACGTCGATGGTGCCTTCGGGCTCTGGGCCGCCGCCAACCCGGCCACCAGGCCGCTCCTCGACGGCGTCGAACTCGCCGATTCCTGGGCCTGCGACGGGCACAAGTGGCTCAACGTCCCGTACGACTCCGGCTTCGTCTTCTGCGCCCGCCCGGACGTCCACGCCGCCGCGATCTCCTACCGGGCCGCCTACCTCACCGGCGCCGGCGAGGTGTCCGGCATGGGTGACCTGACCCTGGAGTCGTCGCGCCGCGCCCGTGGGTTCGCCGTCTGGGCGGCGCTGCGCGAGCTGGGCCGCGACGGCGTCGCCGAGCTCGTCGACCGCTGCTGCCGGCTGGCCCGCCGCTTCGCCGGGAAGCTCGCCGACGGCGGTGCCGAGATCGCCAACGACGTCGTCCTCAACCAGGTCCTCGTCTCCTTCGGCGGGGACACCGACGCGCTCATCCGGAAGGTCCAGGACGACGGCACCTGCTGGTTGGGCGGCACCACCTGGCGCGGCCGCCGGTACCTGCGGATCTCGGTGTCCGGCTGGACGACGACCGAGGCCGACGTCGACCGCAGTGCCGCGGCGATCCTCCGCCTCGCGCGTCAGTGACCTTCGCGCACCGAAAGCGCGTCCGTCCGCCAGGCGATCTCCTTCTCGCCGCCGGTCGGCCAGCTCGACGACAGCCGGCGGCGGACGCTGCCCAGCGCGCCCAGCTCGGCCAGGTCCACCCCGGCGCCCTGCGCGGCCAGCGCCGACACCTCGGCCGTCGTGAGCGGCACGAAGTCGAAGTACTGCGCGTCTTCGCCGCCGTTCCAGTCGACGAACTCGGTGAAGATCGCGGCGAACGACTGACCACACTCGGGGCAGCGGCGCAGGGAGACGCTGAAGTGCGACCGCTCGACCAGGCGATGGGTCTTGTTCAGCCGGGTCGTGCAGAACGCCAGCGCGGTCAGGGCGTCATCGCCGGAACAGCGGGCGCAGCCGAACTCGGTCATCGCCCGATCATCGCACGCGTGAATCCGCACCCGGCTGCGGAGGTACACCGAAACCCGCTGACCACACGATTCGCTCTGGTCCGCAGTGGTCTGGACCTGTTAGCCTCAGGCGTTCGCTCGTCTGGGCCGATGAGGAGAAACCCGTGCTCCGCATGAGAAAACGCATCGCCGTCGTCGCGCTCGCGCTCGCCGGTGCCTCCGTCGTCGCGCCGCCGGCGGACGCCGGGCAGGGCCAGGGCCAGGGCCAGGGCAAGGTGATGGCCTACTTCGCCGACTGGGACGTCTACGCCCGCGGCTACCACGTCAAGGACATCGAGACGTCCGGGTCGGCCGCGAAGCTGACCCACATCAACTACGCGTTCGGCAACGTGACGGGCGGCGGCTGCGCGGTCGGCGACCCGTGGGCCGACCACGACATGCCCTACGACGCCGCCACCAGCGTCAGCGGCCAGGCCGACAGCACCGAACCCGGCGCGCTGCACGGCAGCTTCAATCAGATCCTCCAGCTCAAGAAGCTGCACCCGAAGCTGAAGGTGCTGTGGTCCTTCGGCGGCTGGACGTGGTCGGCGGGCTTCACCGAGGCGGCGAAGAACCCGGCCGCGTTCGCGGAATCCTGCTACAACCTGGTCAACGACCCGCGCTGGGCCGGTGTCTTCGACGGCATCGACATCGACTGGGAGTACCCCAACGCCTGCGGGAACACCTGCGACACCAGCGGCCCGAAGGCGTTCACCGGGCTGGTCAAGGCGCTGCGCGCGAAGTTCGGGCGCCAGCTGGTGACCGCCGCGATCACCGCCGACGGCTCGAAGAACGGCAAGATCGACGCCACCGAGTACGGCGCCGCGAGCCGGTACCTCGACTGGTACAACGTGATGACCTACGACTACTTCGTCGCCGGCGCCAGTCCGAACGGGCCGACCGCGCCGCACTCGCCGTTGCGCGCCTACCCCGGCCTCCCGACCGCCGGCTACTACGCGGACGCGGCCATCCAGAAGCTGCGCCACCAGGGCGTGCCGTCGTCGAAGATGTTGCTGGGCCTCGGGTTCTACGGCCGCGGCTGGGACGGCGTGACGCAGAAGCAGCCCGGCGGCACGGCGACCGGCCCGGCGCCCGGCACCTACGAGGCGGGCGTCGAGGACTACAAGGTCCTCAAGACCCGGTGCCCCGCCAACGGCAAGATCGCCGGTACGGCGTACGCGAAGTGCGGCTCGCAGTGGTGGAGCTACGACACCCCCGAGACGGCGTCGGCCAAGGCCGGGTACGCGAAGTCGCAGGGGCTCGGCGGCGTGTTCGCCTGGGAGCTGTCGGGTGACACGGCGAACGCGGAACTGCTGCGGGCCATCGCCGGCCGCTGCTGAAAAGCTGGAGGGCCCGGGCGCGAGCGCGTCCGGGCCCTTCGTCCACTCAGGACCCCTCAGGACCGGGCGGGGAACCCGTGCCGCCGGGCGCCGAGGACCACCGCGAGCACCGGCAGCAGGAGCACGAGCAGCGTCCAGGGGAACGACGCCGGCCCGGCGGTGTCGAGCAGGACCCCGCCGGCCACGCCGCCCGCGGCCATCGCCGCGTTCCACAGCGTGACGAGCATGGCCTGCGCGTTGTCCGCCGCGGCGCCGCCGGCGGTTCCGGCCGCCGTCTGCAGCAGCGTCGGGACGCCGCCCCAGCCGAGTCCCCAGAGCGCCACCGCGACGTAGACCAGCGCCGGGCTGTGCGCGAACACCGCCAGCAGCGTCGCCGCCAGTGCGACGCCGACGGTGCTGAGCACCGTCAGCGCCCGCAGTGCGCGGTCGATCCGGGCACCGACGATGGCGATGCCGGCCATCGACGCGATCCCGAACACCAGCAGCACGACGTCCACCGCGTCCGCCATCCCGGCGTGGCCGAGGAAGGCGGCGACGTAGGTGTAGAGCACGGTGTGCGCCAGCACGAACACGAGCGTCACGGCGAGCACGGGCACGACACCGGGGACGCCGAGCGTGCGCAGGACGGGCGTCCGGCCGGTCGCCTGCCCCGGCTGGTCCGGGACCGCCGCGGCGATCCACCCGAGCAGGACGACCGCGATCGCCGACATGACGCCGAACGCCGAGCGCCAGCCGAGCAGGCCGCCCAGGAACGTCCCGGCCGGGATGCCGAGCGAGAGAGCCAACGGGATGCCGGCCATCACGATCGCGATGGCCCGGCCCTGGTTGTCCGGGACGAGCCGGCGCGCGTAGCCGGCGAGCAGCGCCCAGACCACGCCCGCGGCCACCCCGGCGACGAAGCGCGCCACCATCGTCAGCGCGTAGTCCGAGGACAGCGTCGTGACCGTGTTGGCCACCGCGAACCCGGCGACCCCGGTGAGCAGCAAGCGTTTGCGGGACCAGCCCGCGGTGGCGGCCGACAGCGGGATCGCGGTCAGCGCGGTGCCGAGCGCGTAGATCGTCACCGCCTGGCCGGCCGCGGCTTCGCCGACGCCGAGACCGGCGCTCATCCCGGGCAGCACGCCGGCCGGCAGCGCCTCGGTGAGCACGGTGACGAACGCGGCGGTGGTCAGGGCGAGGAGGGCGGTGAGCGGAAGAGGGCGGGTCCGGATGTTCGTCATGCCGCTATGCTCGAACCCTCACATCGATGTGAAGGTCTACGTGAGGTGGGGCACATGCGGATCGGCGAGCTCGCGGAGCGCACGGGCACGTCCCGGCGGCTCCTCCGGTACTACGAGGAACAGGGCCTGATCATCGCGAGCCGCGGCCCGAACGGCTACCGCGACTACGACGAGCCGACGGTCGACCGGGTGATCCAGGTGCGCGGCCTGCTCGACGCCGGCCTGCCCACCCGGATCATCAAGCAGATCCTGCCCTGCCTGGACAAACCCCGCACGATCTACTTCCCGGACGCGACCCCGGAGATGATCGCGACCCTGGAAGCCGAGCGCGACCGCATGACCCGGCGCGCGGAATGCCTGCTGCGCAACCGCGACGCGATCGGTGAGTACCTGGCCGCGGTCCGCGAGTACGACTCCGCCGCCCGGTGACCGGATCCTCGAACCGGTGCCCCTGGCGGCCGGGCCGGAGCTTCTGCTGACTCACCAGCGTCGGGACGGGTCGATCACGTGGACCGCCGCTTCCTCCGCCGAAGCCGCGCCGTCGTCGATGCCGGCGTCCGAGGCATACAGCTCTTCGTCGGTGTCTTCGCCGAAGCCTTCGTCCGTGGCGACCAAGCGGCCCGCGCGGACGTCGCCGACCTCGTCGTCGATCAGCTCGCCGTCGGTGTCCTCGGTGTCGCCCAAGCCGTCGTCGTCCAGGTCGTCGGCCAGGTCGGGGACTTCGCGGGCGAGGCGGCCCGCCCAGCTCTCACCTTCCGCCGTCTCGCGCGCAGTGGTGCCCCAGCCTTCGGTGGCCTGCGCGCGTTCCGGTGGTGAATAACCCTCCGCGAGCTCGTCGCGGTCGTCCAAAGTGTCCTCGGGGTCGAGGATGCCGTTGTCGGCGTTGTCTTCGATGTCGTTGTCCACAGCCACATCTTCGCGCAACTCATTGGCTGCGCCCAGTCCGGGTGATATGACCGTGGAAACAAGGCCGAAAGGTGATCCCTCATGCCGATGAGACGCAGGGTGCTGGCCGCGGGGCTGGCCGGGGTGTTCGGCGCCGCGCTGTCCGGGCGGACGGCGCAAGCCTCGGAAGCCACCGGAGCCGCGCCGCCAACGCGGCTCGACCAGCTGAACCTGGTCAACCTCTCGCACGTCAACGACCCCGCCACGACCAACGTCTTCCCCGGGGACCCGGCCTTCGAGCTGGAAACCATCGCCACCATCCCCGAAGACGGCTACTACCTGCAGTTCGTCCGCGAAGGCGAGCACACCGGGACGCACTGGGGCGCGCCCGGCCACTTCAACACCGGGGAGCCGCTCGCCGACGACATGGACCCGGCGGACCTGTTCCGGCCCGCCGTCAAGATCGACGTCCGGGCGAAGGCGGCGCACAACCCGGACTACGCGGTCACGATCGACGACCTCAAGGCGTGGGAGAAGCGCCACGGCCGGATCCCGAACGAGTCCGTCGTCGTGCTGTGGACCGGCTGGGACGCCAAGTGGGGCACCCCGGCCTTCCCGAACACCGGCGCGGACGGCGTCCTGCACCAGCCCGGGTTCTCGATTCCGGCGGTGCACTGGCTGATCGACACCGGCCGGCTGGGCCGCCGCGGCGGGACGGGCACCGACACGTTCAGCCCCGACGTCGGCACCGACGAGACGTACACGGTGTCCAAGCTGGTCTACCGGCGGCACCGGATCAGCCTGGAGATCCTGGCGAACCTGAAGGCCCTGCCGGCGACGGGTGCCTGGGTCCTCGCCGGCGGCCCGATCAACCGCAACGGCGCGGGCTCGACGGCGACGATCTTCGGCGTCATCCCGCCGGGTTAACCGGCCGAGAGCGTCGACAACCGCAGCGACGACAGCGGGGCCGGGCGGCCGAAGCGGTAGCCCTGGGCGGTCGTGCAGCCCGCCCGGGTGACCAGTTCGGCCTGCTCGGCCGTCTCGATGCCCTCGGCGACCACGGCCACGTCGAGGTCGGCGCACAGGCCGACCAGCGATCGGCACAGGGCCGCGTCGCGGTCCGGGCGCACACCGGTGGTCAGCGCGCGGTCCAGCTTGATCAGGTCGACCGGCAGCGCGTGCAGCACCGTCAGGGAGCTGTACCCGGCGCCGAAGTCGTCGAGGGCCACCCGGACGCCCAGGTCCTGCAGGCGCCGGATCGCGGCCGCGCCCGCCGCCAGGTCCGGGACCGGCACCGTCTCGGTGATCTCGACGATCAGGCGGTCCGCCGGCAGGCCGTACCGGTCCAGCGCGGACCCGACGCTCTCCTCCAGCGTGGCGGCGCCGAGCCGGCTCGCGCACACGTTCACGTGCACGGTCAGGTCGATCCCGGCCGCGGTGATCTCGCGGCAGGCGAGGTCCAGCACCAGCGCGTCCAGCTCCGCGCCGAGACCGGCGCCTTCCGCCGCGCGGACGAACGTCTCGGGCGACACCGAGGTGCCGTCCCGGGTGGTCCAGCGGGCCAGCGCCTCCACCGCCACCGGCTGCTCGTCGGCCAGCCGGACGATCGGCTGGAACACCAGCGCGAACCCCTCCGGGAGACCGCCGCGGCGCAGCGCCGACGGGAAGTCGGGCGGCCCGTCCGGCGACGGGTGGTAGACGACCGTCGTGTCCTTGCCGAGCCGCTTGCCCGCGTACATCGACGTGTCCGCGCGGCCCAGCAGCACGTCCGACGTCACCGCCGGCTCGGCCGGGTCCGGCACGACCAGGCCCATGCTCGCGCGGACCGGCACCAGCGTGCCGTGCACCGCGAACGGCCGCCGCAGCGCGCTCTGGATCCGGTCGGCGACCGCCTGCGGGGCGTCGACCTCGCCCTCCAGCAGGATCGCGAATTCGTCGCCGCCCAGGCGCGCGACGGTGTCGCCCGCGCGGACGCAGCTCAGCAGCCGCTGGGCGACCGCGTGCAGCAGGACGTCGCCGCCCGCGTGCCCGAACCGGTCGTTGACCTCCTTGAAGTCGTCGAGGTCGACGAAGATCAGCACGAGCGGCCCTTCGGCGCCCTGCTCGATGGCGCGGTCCAGCCGGTCGGCGAAGAGCGCGCGGTTGGCCAGGCCGGTCAGCGGGTCGTGGTAGGCCTGGTGGGTCAGCGCCTGCTGGCCCTCGTACACCCGGCGTAGCAGCAACCGGTTGTCCAGCAACGAAAGCAGCTGCCGGGCCAGCACCAGGAACACCACCAGCGCGCCGACGAGTACCTCGACGCCGTCCGGGCCGGCCCCGGCCACGATCTGCACGGTGATCAGCAGCGCGACCGCGGTGACCGGCAGGTACGGCAGCGCCACCTGCCACCAGTCGACGCCGACCACCTGGCCGGCGTCGTCCCGCCGCCGCGTGTTGGGCGTGACCAGCAGGGCGAAGGCGATGAACAGCGGGCCGAGCACGAATCCGGCGTCCGACCACGGCTTCATGCTTTCCGCGCCGATGCTGACCAGGTAGGCGAACACGCTGTCGGAACAGGCCAGCGCGACGATCCCGAGGGCGGCGAGCAGCAGGTTCGCGCGGTAGGGGCGGTCCACCCGGTCGAACACGACCAGCAGCACGGCGACGACCACGACGACCAGATCGGTCAGCGGGTAGGCGATGGCGACGGCCCAGGTCAGCGCGTCCGGCCCGGTGGCCTGGACCACCTGCCCGAGCGCGGCGGTCCAGGTGAGGATGAACAGCGAGCCGGTGACGACCAGGCCGTCGAGCACCACGGCGACCCCGAAGTGGGCGGTCCACTGTGCCGGCTGCCAGCGTTCGCGGTCCGGCCGCGCGCGGGCCCGGGCGAGCACGAACAGCGCCGGGAGCGCGAACAGCGGGAAGCTCAGGTACCCGACGTCGGCCAGCGACGGCGACGGCAGCCCGCGGCCGTCGACCAGCTGGTAGTAGGACCAGACGCACTGGCCGAGCGACCAGCCGGTCATGCCGATCGCGACCAGCACCCGCCACCACCGCTGGTGCCCCCGCACCCGCCGGGCGACGACGATGCCGCAGACGATCCCGGTGACCCCGGCGCCGAGCTGCAGGGCGTCGTCGACCCACAGGGCGAAGGTGTCGCCCCAGAAGGCGAAGCCGTTGACCACGACCACGGCCGCCGTGACGAGGACGAGCAGGATGGCCACTGGGTACCGTCGCACTGTCATGGCACCTCACGCGGTCACGCACGCCGGTCGGACCGGCAAACACTACACCGGTCGTGATCAACCACAAGCGCACCGGCACCGGCACCGGCGCCGGTCAGGCGGTGATGCGGGCGGGTCGCTTCCGGGGTAGGCCGGGGCGGGCTCGGCGTCGAGGGTGCGCGAGTCAGGCGATGTCGCGGCGCTGCAGCAGCCAGCCCCCGAGGGCGCCGAACGCGAGCACGTACGCCGCCAGGACCGCCGTCGCCTGCCCGGCCCCGACCACCTGCTCGACCCCCGGTGCGCTCGCCCCGAACGCGGCGGCCAGCGCGCCCGCGTTCGGGCCCGGCAGGGCCTTCTGCAGCTGCGCGACCCAGTCCAGCAGCGGCGCGGCGATCGACGCGAGCAGGTTCTGCACCGCGAGCAGCCACACCAGCCCCAGCCCGATCGGGAGCGCCACCGAGCGCAGGCCGATCGCCAGCAGCACCCCGAGCGCGCCCCACATGGTCGCCACCAGCCAGCCCGCGCCGAGGCCGGTCAGGACGTCGGACACCGCCGGCCAGCCGATCGGCTGCCCTTCGAGCGACGCCACGAGCGCGCTCGCCCCCGCCGTCGTCGCGAACAACGTCAGCACCGCGGCGAGGGCGGCCAGCGCGACCGTGACCAGCTTCGCGCCGTACACCACCACCCGTGACGGGTGCTGCACGAGCACGGTTTTCCAGGTGCCGTAACCGTATTCGCTCCCGGCGACCAGCACGCCGAAGATCAGCGCCAACGCCCCGACGAAGATCGGCAGCCCGCCCAGTGCGCTGCCGACGAAGGCGTCCGGCAGCAGCGCGGCCAGCCCGCGGCCGCTGCCCGGTGGCCCGGACGCCGCCCCGCTCAGGCCCGCGTACGGGACGGCGTACCCGAACGTCAGCGTCAGGACGACGGCGACGGCCAGCAGCAGCCAGGTCGCGGGACGGCGGGACTGCTTGGTCAGCTCGGCGCGGATGTCACGCAGCATCGGGGCTACCTCCGGTCAGGGCGAAGAAGGTCTGTTCCAGGTCGGGTTCGTGCCAGCGCAGCTCGGTGACGACGAACCCGGCGCCGACCAGCTCGGCGTTGACCCGCCCGGCCTGCTCCGGGGCGACGTCGAGTTCGAGCGCGGTCCCGTCGAGACGGATGCGGGACGGGCCGAGGAGGCGGCCGAGGTGCTCGCGGGCGTTCGGGAGCGGATCGGCGACGACGCGCAGCGCGCCACCCGCGCGCAGGTCCTCGACCGTGGTCTCGGTGACGAGCCGGCCGTGGTCGAGGACGCCGACTCGGTCGCAGATCTGCTCGACCTCGGCCAGCAGGTGGCTGGACAGCAGCACGGTGCAGCCGCCCGCGGCGAGCTTGCGGAGGGTGACCCGCATGTCGGCCATGCCCGCCGGGTCGAGGCCGTTGGTCGGCTCGTCGAGCACCACCAGCTCGGGGTCCTTCAGCAGCGCCGCGGCCAGGCCGAGCCGCTGCTTCATGCCGAGCGAGTAGGTCGCGTACCGGTCCTTGGCGCGGTCGGTGAGGCTGACGACGTCGAGCACGGCGTCGACGCGCGTCCGGCGCACCCCGGCGTGGTCGGCGAGCACCCGCAGGTTGGCCCGGCCCGACAGGTATGGGTAGAAGGCGGGGCCTTCGATCAGGGCACCGACGCGGGCGAGGCTGGCGGGGCCCGGTTCGGCACCGAGCAGCCGGACGCGGCCGGCGGTCGGCCGGATCAGGCCGAGCAGCATCCGCAGCGTCGTCGTCTTGCCGGCGCCGTTCGGGCCGAGGAAGCCGTAGACCTCGCCGGCGGGCACGGACAGGTTCAGGTCTTCGACGGCGGCGATCTCGCCGTAGCGCTTGGTCAGCGCGGTGGTCTCCACGGGCAGGGTCACGGTGGCCTCCTTCTGGCGTCTCCCATGGTCGGGATCGCGGCGCTCGCGAGCGTCCGCCGCCGGACGGCACTTGCGCCTACGCCGGGCTGCGTACGCGGGTACGGTCGAAGTGGTGATCACGCGCATCCGGGGGTACGCGCTGCCGAGCGGCGAGTACACCGACCTCTACGCCGACGGCGACCGCTGGACGACCGACCCGGTGCCCGGCGCGACCCTGGTCGCCGAAGGCTGGCTGCTGCCCGGCCTGGTCGACGCGCACACCCACCCCGGTGCGGAGGCGCCGGGGCAGCCGATGGACGACGAGCTGCTCCGCGCGCACCTGCACCAGCACGTCGACGCCGGGGTCACGCTGATCCGCTCGCCGGGCCTGCCGGGCGAGCCGCCGCCGTGGTTCGGCGAGGACCCCGACGTGCCGCGGGCCCGGCACGCGGGACCGTGGCTGGCGCAGGAAGGCCAGTTCTTCGACGGCTGGGGCCGCCGCGCGGCGCACGACGAGCTCCCGGCGCTGGCGGCGGTGCAGGCCGCGCGCACGGGGTGGGCGAAGATCATCGCGGACTGGCGGGTCGGCGATTCCGCGGTCCCGGTGGACGTGCTGCGGGCGGTGGTGCGCGAGGTGCACGCCGTCGGCGGCCGGGTCGCGGTGCACAGCCAGCACCCCGAGGGCGGTGCCGCGGCGGTGCTGGCGGGTGTCGACTCCCTCGAACACGGCATGTGCCTGGACCCGGGTCTCCTGGCGCGGATGGCCGCCCAGGGGACGGCGTTGACCCCGACGCTGTCGACGATCACGGAGAGCCTAGGGCGCCGGGAACGGCAGCCGGACAGCCCGGCCCGGACGTGGTACTTGAGCGGCGCGCGGGTCCACGGAGCACTGACCGCGGCCGCGGCGGAAGCGGGCGTGCGCGTGCTGGCGGGCACGGATTCCCTGCCGCACGGCGGGATCGTCGCGGAGATCCGGGCGTTGCTGGCCGCGGGAGTGCCACCGCACGAGGCACTGGCGGCGGCGTCGTGGAGCGCGCGGGAATACCTGGGGCTCGGCGGGTTGGAGCCGGGCGCGCCGGCGGACGCGGTGGTGTACGACCGGGATCCGCGTGTCGAACCGGATCAGCTGGCGGACCCGGCGGCGGTGGTGCTGCGCGGCCGGTGTGTGCGGCGCCGCGGGTGAGGGCGGCGCCGCAGCCGGTCAGCGGTAGTTCTTCCCCAGTGGCAGGCCCGGGATCGGCTTCGCGATCAGCGCCACCGGGACGAAGTAACTCATCTGGCTCAGCACGAGCGTGAGCGTCCACAACGCCTTGTCGTCGTAGCACGCGGACGCCCGGGCGAAGAGCTCGTCCGGCACCCGCTCGGTCACCGAACGCGTGGTGAAGACCGCCTCGGCGAGCTCCAGTGCCACGCGCTCTTCCTCGCTGAAGTACGGCGAGGTCGGCCAGGACGCCACGGACGTGACCTGCTCCTCGCTCGCTCCCGCTTTGCGGAGCAGCTCGGCCTGCCTGATCGTGTGGTACGTGCTGCCGACCAGCTGGCCGATGCGCAGCTGCACCAGGTGGATCGTGCTCCGCGGGATCGAGCCGTTCATGGTGATCCTGGTCAGCGCGCCGGCGATGTCGCCCATCTCGGGGAAGAACTGCGCCGGGTCGGGAAGACGGGACATCTGTTTTCCTTTCGTCGTTTCGGGTCCTGACGAAACGGCTCGCCCGGTTGTGAGGCGACGTCACAAACCGCCGTCCCGGATCGTCGGAGTGGTGTGACTGATCTCTTGCAGGAGCGGCGGCAGCTGACCGGCCTCGCCTACCGGCTCCTCGGTTCGCTGAGCGACGCCGAGGACGTCGTCCAGGAGGCGTACGGCCGGTGGTATGCGCTGTCCGGGCCGCAGCGGGAGGCCATCGCGTCGCCCGGGGCGTGGCTGACGACGGTGGCCAGCAGGCTCTGCCTCGACCAGCTGCGGTCGGCCCGCGTCCGCCGGGAGCGGTACGTCGGCGAGTGGCTCCCGGAGCCGCTGCCCGGCGAGGCCGGCGCCGGCACCGATCCGGCCGACCGCGTCACGCTGGACGAGTCGGTCACCATGGCGTTCCTCGTCGTGCTGGAGGCCATGACGCCGGCCGAGCGGGTGGCCTTCGTCCTGCACGACGTCTTCGGCTACCCGTTCGCCGAGGTGGCGGCCGTCCTGGGCCGCTCCCCGGCGGCGGCGCGCCAGCTGGCCTCCTCCGCCCGCCGCCGCGTCCGGGCCGCTCGGGCCCCGGAGCCGGCCCGGGAGAGCGCCGAGGTGGTCCGCGCCTTCAAGACGGCCTGGGAAGCGGGGGACATCGAGGGACTGGTCGGCCTGCTCGACCCGGAGGCCACGGTCGTCGCGGACGGCGGTGGCCTGGTCAGCGCTGTGCGTCGCCCGATCGTGGGCGGCGAGCGGGTGGCGCGGTACGCCGTGGACCTCACGCGCCGGATCGCGCCGTTGTCGCTGGTGGAGGCGACCGTCAACGGGCGGCCGGGGCTGGTCGCCCGGCGGGACGGCGCCCTGGTGGCGGTGCTGGCGTTCGAGGTTGCCGGGGAGGCGGTCCGGCGGATCTGGGCGGTCCGGAACCCGGAGAAACTCCGCTCCTGGCCGGCGGCCTAGCCCGCACCCCGGTCGTCGTGCCGGGCGCGCGGGGCCGGCACGACGAACGCGATCACCGCCGCCGCCAGTCCGACGAGCACGGACAGGTGCGCGGCGGCCGGTACGGCGCTGATCAGGAACAGCCGCAGCGACCCCGAAATCAGCAGGCGCCACATCCTCGGGCTCATGATCAACAAGTACCCCCGGCGGGACGCCGTCAACCGGCGCCGGAGCAACGGCCCGGTCACGTTCACCCGCGGGGGTGGTGCGCCGCCCGGGTGAACGCCGCCGGGGCCGGAAAGCGCGCCGCGCCGGCGAAGGCGCTCCGGTCATTTCGACACGTTCGACAGCGGTGGTCGCGTGAGTTTCCGCCCGGAATCGTTGCGCCGCAATGCGGTCGCTGTGAACACAACGCCAACAAGTTTCGCCATTACCCGGATGGCGGAAAAGGAAACCGCGGGATAACGATCCGTTTGCCGGAGCGTGATCGACTGGACATCGGCGGTGGCGCTGGCGACCATTGACCTCCGTGCGTGGAAGGGGAGGGGAACGGTGAGCCTCAGTGCGGCGGACGTGGTCGGCGAACTCAAGGCCCTGCGCAAAGGGAGGGCAATTTTCACGACAACGCTCGCGGACCGGATCGGCCCCGCATTGCGCACCACTTGCGGCATTGTCGAAGATGACGGAACCGTGGAGATGCGGCGTAAGCTGTCCGACCGATTGCGCCCGCTGGTCGAGTCGCTGCCGGACGATCTGAAGATCGCTTTGCTGGCCGCATTCGCGCTCGAGGAGCGGGCGCGGAAACCGTTCTACCAGGAACGGGTGCACTGGGCCGCGATCACGCTCGACCGGGACGACCGGACGGTCCGGCGGCGGATCGACGAGGGGATCGAGCAGATCGCCGCGCTGGCCGTCGCGGCGGCCGTGCCGGCACCGCGGCACTATCCGGGCCGCGGCTGGCACACCGAAGAACTGCGCGTCACGCTGGCTCTCGATCAACCGGTGCCGGAGGCGTTCGAATTCCGGCGGGTGGTCGCCGACGCCGACGAAATCGCCGTGCTCGACCTGGCGCTGACGTTGCCGGTCACCGGCGAACCGGGCGTTTCGGTGCACGAGTCGGAGTTCGGAGTCGACGTGTTCCACGGTGGGGTGCTAACGCACCGGGTGATGGAATCGAGTGACCGGATCGGGCTCGTGTTGCGGCTGCCGGAGCCGTTGCGTCGGGGCGCGCGGCACGAGGTCGGGCTGCGATTCCGGGCGAACCTGCGAGAACCGCGTTACCTCTGCGTGCCGCGCCACCCGTGCGATCTTTTCGATCTGCACGTCCGGTTCGGTGAACGCGTGCCGAAGCGGATCGTGCGGCAGGACGGGGTTTCCCCGGCCGACGACTCCTCGCACGCCGGTGCGGTGCTGCCGGCCGACGACGCCGGCGAGGTGCACGTCCGGTTCCGGGACCTCGAGCCGGGCTTCGCCTACGGAATCCGCTGGGCTTGATCGCCCGGTTTCCGTCCACATTTTGTCCCGTGCGCCGAAGGTGCCCGGCGGCCGTTCGGACGGGGTCGTGAACGATTAACGGACAATACCTGGACAACCACCGGCACCGTGCAACGTTGCAGGTCAGCGCCTCGATTACGCCATATGACGGATCGGGGACGTCCAGGCACCACACTGTCCGTTGTGGACGGACGCTCCCGGTGGCGGGCACGAGGAGGGCGCGTGGAAACCATGATCGCGGAGGCGGCGGAGGCCGTCGACGGCTACACCGTGCTGGCGGATTCGCCGAGGCCGGAGGGTGGCCTGGCCAAGGAACAGCTCGACCCGGTGGTGGCGGCGGCGCGCGACGGCGACCCGGAGGCGGTCCAGGCGCTGCTGCGGCTGATCAAGCCGACGGTGGTGCGGTACTGCCGGGCGCGGATCGGCGGCCGGGACCTGTCCTACCTGTCCGCCGACGACGTCGCCCAGGAGGTGTGCCTGGCGGTGCTGAAGGTGCTGCCGGGGTACCAGGACCGCGGGGGCTCGTTTCTGTACCTCGTGCGCGCGATCGCGGCGAACAAGGTCGCCGACGCGTTCCGCTCGGTGGCCCGGGACCGGTCGAAGCCGGTGCCGGAGCTGCCGGACCGGCCGCTGGGCGGCAACGAGCCGGAGAACCACGTCCTCGAGCTCGACCTGGGGGCCCGGCTGGGCCGGCTGCTGGCGTTGCTGCCGCCGCTGCACCAGGACATCCTGTCGCTGCGGATCGTCGCCGGCCTGTCGGCGAACGAGACGGCGGAGGCGCTGGGCATCTCCGCCGGCAACGTCCGGATCACGCAGTTCCGCGCCCTGACGAAGCTGCGCGGCATGATCGGCGAGCTGTAGGCGTCACTCGAGCCATTCGGTGATGAAGTGGTCGCTTTCGTGGATGTGCACGGCCTCGTAGACGCCGGGGCCGAGCACGGCGAACTTGTGCGGCGTGCCCGCCGGGACGACGAGCACGTCCCCGGCGCCGCCGTCGCGCTCTTCGTCGCCGACGGTGAACCGCGCCCGCCCGCGGATGATCACGAACGTCTCGGTGTAGGGGTGCCGGTGCAGCCGCGGCCCGGAGCCGACGACGTCCGTGCTTTCGCGGATGACCGAGACTCCGGACCCGACGTCGCGTCCTTCGAAATTCTCGCTGTCGCTCACCTGGCCAGGGTAGCCGTCGCGACGACCCGGCGGAGCTGCCCGAGCGCCCGGTGCTGGGCGACGCGGACCGCACCCGGCGTCGAGCCCACCGCGGCGGCGGTCTCCTCCGCGGACAGGCCGACGATGACGCGCAGGACGACGATCTCGCGTTGTTTCCGGGGCAGCACGCCCAGGAGCTTCGCCACCCGCTCGCGCAGTTCGCGCCGGAGCGTGTGGTGCGCGGGATCGAGCGACGAGTCGGCCGCATCGGGCAGTTCGGCGACCGGCTCGTCCGGCCGCGCGGCGGCCTTCCGCGCGGCGGTGACCTTGGTGCGGGCGATGTCGCAGACGAAGTCGGGCAGCGGACGTCCCGGCGGCCGCCGCGGCAGGGCCGTGAGCAGGGCCACGCAGACGTCCTGGGCGACGTCATCGGCCGAGTCGGGGTCCAGGCGCGCGCGGCAGTAGCGCACCACGAGCGGCCGGGCTGCGGCCAGCGGGTGGTCCGGGCTGGTGGTCATGGTTTCCCTCCGTGCGGGGAACTACCCCCACGCCACGGAGATGGACCCGGCCCGCGCGGATTCCCGGCTATTTCCGGGAAGGCCGCGAAAGAGGCGACGATCCGTCGATCGACGGGGGAGATGACCTAGGCCTGCGCGGCCATCCGTGGCGGCCGAAGAGCCTGCCGCGCCGAGGCTCCGGACGGGAGGGTCGCGCTCGTGGCGGCGCAGCGGTTCTCGTGGCCCTACCGCCCTACGGCTCCTGCCGGGGCCGGGATGCGTCCAGCACGCGGCGCAGCGGTTCTCGTGGCCGTCCGGACTTCCGTGGCGGCTGGGCAGCCTGCCGCCCTACGGCTCCTGCCGGGGCCGGGATGCGTCCAGCACGCGGCGCAGCGGTTCTCGTGGCCCTCCGGACTTCCGTGGCGGCCGAGGGGCCTACCGCCCTACGGCTCCTGCTGGGACCGGAACGCGTCCAGCACGCGGCGCTCCCGTTTGGTCGGCCGCCCGGTGCCGCGGTCGCGGCGGGCGACTGGGATCGCCGTCTCCGGGGGCGGCTTCGGCGTGCGGTCCACGTAGCACGTCGCCGCGTCCGGGGCTCCCACGCGCTTCTGGATCACCCTCACCACGTCGAGCACCTTCGTCGTCCCGCCGACGCGCAGGCGGACTTCGTCGCCCGGGACGACCGTGGTCGCCGGCTTGGCCGGTTTGTCGTTGACGCGCACGTGGCCGCCTCGGCAGGCCGCCGCCGCGTCCGGGCGCGTCTTCGTCAGCCGGACCGCCCAGAGCCAGCGGTCCACTCGGGTGGACTCCACAGTCGTCCATCATGGCCCATTCAGCGGCACGCGCTCGCCACCCCGCCAGGTTACTCATGGGTATATGTCGACTTGTCTGCACCATCGAGCTATAACTTGTTCTAAATACCTCAACGGTGAGGAACAACACATGAGTGTCGAACCCGTGTGGAGAACAAACTCTGGCTCTGTATCCCGTCGCCTCTTTCTTGCTGGAACTGGTTCTATCTTAGCGAGCGCTGCACTGGCCGGTCGAGCCTCGGCGCAGTCCGCCGCACCGGCCGCCATCAGCGACGGCTCCCGCGTGTCCGCGCTGGTGATCGGGTCGGGTTACGGCGGCTCGGTCGCCGCTCTCCGGCTCGCCCAGGCCGGCATCGACGTGCAGCTGGTCGAGCTGGGCATGGCCTGGGACACCCCGGGCGCCGACGGCAAGATCTTCTGCGCCACGCCCAATCCGGACCAGCGCTCGTTCTGGTTGCGCACCAGGACGAAGCAGCCGTTTTCCAACTTCCTCGGGTTCCCGATCGACAAGGACATCCCGCGCTACACGGGCATCCTCGACGCCGAGGAGTTCAGCGGGATCACCGTGTACCAGGGCCGCGGCGTCGGCGGCGGCTCGCTCGTCAACGGCGGCATGGCCGTCACGCCGAAGCGGGAGAACTTCGGCGCCATCCTGCCCACCGTGGACGCGAACGAGATGTACGACGTCTACTACCCGCGCGCGAACGCCGGCCTCGGGGTCGCCACCGTCCGCCCGGCCTGGTTCGACTCCACCGACTGGTACCAGTTCGCGCGCGTCGGCCGGAAACAGGCCCAGCGGTCCGGTTTCCCGTTCGTGTTCGTGCCGGACGTGTACGACTGGGCCTACATGGAGCAGGAGGCGGCGGGCACCGTCCCGAAGTCGGCGCTGGCCGGGGAAATCCTGTTCGGCAACAACTACGGCAAGAAGTCGCTGCAGAAGACCTACCTGCCGAAGATCACCGCGACCGGCCGGGTCACCATCTCGCCGCTGCACCGCGTGACGCAGGTGGTGCCGGCTTCCGGCGGTGGCTACACGGTGACGATCGAGCAGCTCACCACCGCGGGGGCGGTGTCCACGATCAAGACCGTCACGGCGGACACGGTGTTCTTCGCCGCGGGCAGCGTCGGCACGAGCAAGCTGCTGGTCAAGCTGAAGGCGACCGGCGCGCTGCCGAACCTGAACGGCGAGATCGGCAAGAACTGGGGCGACAACGGGAACGTGATGGTGGGGCGGGCCAACCACATCTGGGACCCGACCGGGGCCTCCCAGTCGACCATCCCGTGCGGCGGCATCGACAACTGGAACGCGGGCGGTGCCTTCGCGGAGGTCGCGCCGCTGCCGACCGGGATCGAGACGTGGGCGTCGTTCTACCTGTCGATCACCAAGAACCCGAACCGGGCGCAGTTCACCTGGAACCCGGCGACGCGCGCGGTCGACCTCAGCTGGCAAACGGCGTGGAAGCAGCCGTCGATCGACATGGCGAAGACCATCTTCGACAAGATCAACTCGACCGAGGGCACGATCTACCGGACCGACCTCTTCGGCACGTACAAGATCTGGGGCGACCATCTCACCTACCACCCGCTCGGCGGCGCGGTGCTCGGCAAGGCGACCGACAACTACGGCAGGCTCGCCGGCTACCAGGGCCTGTACGCGATCGACGGCTCGCTGATCCCGGGCAACACGAGCGTCAACCCGTTCGTCACGATCACCGCACTGGCGGAACGCAACATCGAAAAGATCATCGCGCAGGACTTCTGAAGTCTGCCGCGGCCGGTCGTGAGTGGTAAGGCGGGTTCTAACAACCCAAAACACAAAAAAACACAAGGGGGGGGGGGAGAGCCAGGGGGGGGGGGGGAGGGGGGTGATGAAGGG